>DATKPZ010000171.1:0-14081 GCA_035523815.1 Alphaproteobacteria bacterium | reverse complement strand
GCTCTCGCGCTGCACATCGAACGGGATGCCATCGCGCGCGCCATTGCGGCGAGCGATCTTCCTGCGGAGTCACGTGGTGAACAACTCGATCTCCAAGCGTTTTGTCGACTGGCCGACGCCCTGGCCGAGCGGTAGCTTCCGGATCTATCCAACGGTGCTGTTGCTCAACATCGTCATCGAGCCGATCGTTGCGTTGGGAATTTATACAGCAAGAACCTCGGGATCGACGCAGATCGATTCCAGAGCGCTCGGCGAACCGCTCGTCGTCATCGCCACGCTGCTGGCTACGCTTATCGTCGAAGGCGCTCTCGCGTTGGTAGCCATTGCGCTGTTGCCATGGCTCTCTCGTCTCTCGCTGCGGGCGCTGGGCTATCGCACACCGAGCGCACGCGACCTTCTCGTGGCATTCCTCGGATCGCTGGTCATGGCGCTGGTGGCGAACGGCGGAGCCTCGGTGATGCAATCCTTGCTTCACTCGACCCAGGATCAGCAAGCGGTCATGATGTTGCGCCAACTCCACGACCCGCGGTTGCTGCTCGCCTTTGCCGTGTTCGCTTGCGTGCTTGCGCCGCTGATGGAAGAGACGATCTTCCGCGTCTTTCTTTTCAACGCTATGCGTAGCCATTTCGGCTTCTGGCCCGGCGCGGTGATCAGCGGACTGTGTTTCGGCATCGCACACGGCGATCCGATCGCCTCGCTTCCGCTCGCTCTCGGCGGCGTGATCCTCGCGTTCGTCTACTACCGCACGAACAATGCGTTCGCGTCGATGGTCACCCACGGACTCTTCAACTCCTACACGATTCTCGCGCTGATCTTTACGCCGAACCTGGCGAAGTAAGGAAGCCCGGGATGCGCGTTGCCGTTGACGCCTGGAATCTCGTCGATGATCGCCGCGGCATGGGGCGTTACGTCCGCCGCGTTCTTACCGATTGGCAGAACGAACCCGATCTCGACGTTACGCTTTTGGTGCGCAAGGCCGGCCACGCCGCACTGCTGACGCGCGAATTCCCCTATCATGCCCGCACGGACACGCGCGGCGCTTATGACGTCGTCTGGTATCCCTGGAACGCGTTGCGCTTTACGATCCGCGGCGCGCGAAGCGTTGTGCTCGTTCACGACGCTTTCGCGTTTACGTATCCGCACGCAAACTGGGTTGCTCGCTACCGGGAGCAGGCGCCGATTCGTCGAGCCCTCGCTCGCGCGGATCGCCGGTCGGCTAACTCGTCGTGGACGGCGCGCGAATTCGCTCGCGTCTTCGGCGTGCCGGCGGAGTCATTTAGCGTCATACATCCGGTTCCCGATCCGTGGTGGCAACCGGTTGCGGCAGCGCCGTACACGCCGTATTTTCTCGTTGTCGCGGGCCCCGAAGAACGCAAGAACATTCCAACGCTGATGCACGCCTTCGCGCGCGCCTTCCCCGCGCACGACTGCTCGCTGCTGGTCGCCGGCAACGCGCCGCACGCAAAGATACATCCGGACGATACCGAGTTGCGCGCGCTTTACAGCGGTGCCCTTGCCGTCGCGGTTCCCTCGAGCGCCGAAGGGTACGGCTTGATGGCCGTCGAGGCGATGGCCTGCGGCGCGCCCGTCATCGCAAGCGACGCTGCCGCCCTTCCCGAAGCATGCGACGGCGCCGCCGAGCTCGTGCCGCCGTTCGATATCAACGCCTGGGCGCTCGCGCTTCGGAAAGTTGCCGACGACGCGCTCTTGCGCGCGGCCATGCGAGAGCGCTCCCTCGCGCGCGCGGCCCGGATCGATCGCACGGAACCCGCGCGCCTTACGCTTGCGCTGCTTCGACGATCCCTCGAAAACTCGCGATGAACCGCTGCGGCGAGAAAGCTTCGGCGTGCGAGCGCAGGCGTTGCGCGTCGTAGCGGCGCGGATCGAACCCGCGCAGTACCGCGGCGAGCGACCTGGCATCCGGCTCGTCGAAAAACGCGCCGGTCTCTCCCTCGATCACCGTCTCGCGCGCACCGCCGCTCCGGTAGGCGATGGTGGGCCGGCCGGTCGCCGCAGCCTCGATCGGCACGAGACCTAAGTCTTCTTCTCCGGGCACGATCGCGGCAATGGCGTTCCCGAGCAGTTGGTTGACGGCCGCATCGTCCACGAAGCCCAGCATCGTGGTCGTGCTCGAACGCGCGCGCTCGCGAAGCTGCGCCATCGCAGGGCCGTCGCCCGCAACCAGGAGTTTGACGCCGGCAAGCTGCGCCGCGTCGATCGCAAGATCGATGCGCTTGTACGGCAAGAGGCGCGAGGCAATGAAGAAGTAATCGCCGCTCCCGCTGCCGATCGTAAACCGGTCGAGGTCGGCCGGTGAATGCAACACGTCGGCATCACGATGGTAGTAGTCGCGAACTCTCTGCTGCACCGTGCGGCTGTTCGCGACGTATCGCGTCGGCCGCTTCGCAGCCTCGAGGTCCCACCGGACCAGCCCGCGGACCATTGGGCGCGCCAGTTGCGAAAGCCCGAACCCCCCAACGTAACGCTCGTAATCGAAGAGAAAGCGACTGACGGTGTGGATGAAGCAGACGTGGACGGCGCCCGGACGTATGCGCACGCCCTTCGCCCAGGCGCTCGTAGAACTGAGGATCAGGTCGTACTCGCGCAGATCGAACGACTCGAAGGCGCGCGGATACAACGGCGCGAGGTAGCGAAAGTTCCGGTTCGCCCCCGGAATGCGCGCGAGCATCGAAGAGTACACTCGCTCGGGCGGGATCAAATCGCCGACCGCGCGCTCGTCATACAGGGCGGTAAAGACCGGAGCCTGCGGCCACGCGCGCGCGATGTGCGCGAAGACGCGCTCCGCGCCTCCACGCTGATTCAGGTAATCGTGGACCAGCGCGACGTGAATGGCGTTACGAGTCTTGGCGGGGAAGCACGAGCGCGATCGTCGGATTGCTGAGGTATTCCCGCGCGACACGCTGCAAGTCGGCGGCACTGGTTTGCGAAATCGCGTCGAGCGTGCGAGAGAGATAGTCGGGTTGCTGACCGTTCTCGTCGTAAACCACGGCAAGCCACGCCCGCGCCTCGAGCGTGTTCGTGCTGCTGATAAAATCGCCCGAGGCCATCGCCTTGAAATCGTCGATCGAACCTTCCAGCTTCGTCGTCGCGAGAATGCTCGCGATCGAAAGCGCCGTCGAGAACGAGCGGTTCGGGTTACCAATCCCGCCGTTGACATAGAGCACGAGGTTGGGACGCGCGCTTTCGTACTGATACACCGCGCCGACCGCGCGCGACGCATACGTCTCGGAAACGACGCCCGGAACGTCGGCCATATCCGCAAGCGTGCGTTGCATGAACGCCGCGAGCACCAGCATCGGGCCGAAATCCTTGCTCCCGATCACGGGCGCCGGATATTGGGCGATGAGCCACGGCGCGGAGATGTCACGCTGCGCCACGAGCTGACGCGAGGCGCCCTCGAGCTTGGGCAACTTCACGCTGACCGGCGTCGTGTCGCCGCTGGGGAGCGTTTGACCGAAACTCGCGAGCGTGCCGGCCGAAAGCGCGTCGATGCGGCCCGCCGCGCTGACGTAAGAGCCGCCGCGGCGGTAGTACGTCGCGTAGAAGGCTTTGGCATCGTCCGGACCGAGTTGCGCGAGGGCGGCCGGCAGCCCAAATTCCGGAAGACCCGCGTTCGCGGAACCGGCGAGCGTGGGGCTGAGCATATCCAAACCGACCTGCAGCGCGACTTGCTGGTTCTCCGCGATCCGCGTGATCAGCTTCGAGCGCGCGGCACGCACGGTTGCCGCATCGAACGAGGGCGCGCTCAGTGCCGTACGCGCGAGCGAAAGCACGCGATCCGCGTCCTCGGGAAGCGATTCGATCTCGAAACGGACGTCGCCCGAATCGACCGTGAATGAAATCGATCCGCCCGCGTCGGCAATCGCATCGCGCAGCGGGGTCCCGTTCACCGGCGTCCCGAGAATCGACTGCGCGGTAAGCGCGGCGATGCCGTTCTGCTGGAGCGACTGGCGGTCGAGGCCGGCCCGCACGACGTACACCACGTGCAGCAGCGGTGCCGCCGAATCTTGCTGCGTGATGAGCGTCACGCCGCCGGCACGGGTCACGACCGGCGCGGCGCCGGCGGCACGCGCGAGCGGCGGAGCGGTACAAAGCAGCGCGAACGCGACGATAGCGGCGATACGGACTTTCACGAGGTCGGTTCCTTCGAGGCCGCCGTGGTCAAACGCACGACGACGGGACGGGCGAGATACTTCTTGACGACGGACGCAACGAATTGCGGATCGAGCGAGCGCGCCGCTTTCCAATAGGTGCTCGCCTCACTGCTCGGCGCGTATGAAGCGTTGCCCTCGGCCGAGTACCAGCCGAGATTGTCGGCTTGCTGGGACGGCGTCTGCGCGTCGGACGCGAGATGGTAGAGAAACGCTTCGCGTGCGGCAGCAAATGAAGCCGGATCGAGCGGCTGCTGGAGCTTCGCGATCGCGGCAAGCACCTGCGCCTCCACGTCGGCCGGGTTGCGTCCGCCGATCGTCACCAGCATGACGCCCGGGTCGTGCAGCGTGATGAACTGTCCGTTGACGTAGGTATCGCCGGTCGGGTCGAGCGCCTTGCTGACCACGCCGGTCTCGTCGCGGAAGAGATAGTCGGCCACGAAATCGAGCGCGGTCGCGGCCCGCTCATCGGCAATCGGCGGACCGGTCCAGGCGAGTCCCTCACCCGACACCGCGGCGTCGATCGTACGGTTGGCCGGCGCGGCTGCGGGCGTCGAAGCGATCGGTGCATCCGGCCCTCCCGGCGTCCCGGCGGTCACCGCACTCAGCAGCGTGGCATCGACGTTGCCTGCGAGGGCAAACGTTCCGTTGGCCGAGCGGAAGGCGCGTTTTGCGAACGCGCGCACCTCTTCGAGCGTGATGCCCTTGTAATCGGCCAAGTTCGCCGGGATCGGCGCAAAGTGCGCGGGTCCCGACGCAAAGATCTGCGCGAAGAGCGCGTCGTGCAAGAGATCGTCGGGCGAATAGTGTTCTTGTGCGGCGAGCACCGCGACGTCGGTGCGCGCGATTTTGAGCGAGTCGTCGTCGATGGCCGGCGCAAAGTAGGCCGCACTCATCGCGGCGACGACGCGGCGCGCCGACGTGGCCGGAACGCTCGCGCTGATGTCGACCAAATCAGGATAGACGTTGATCGTGAGCCGTCCGCCGACGCCGCGCACGAGACTCACCAACGACTTTCCGCTTTCGAGCGTCGCCGCAGCAGCCGCGGTGGCGGACAGGCGGGCGATTCCCGGGGACGTGCCATCGTAGCCCGCGCCCGGCGCGCGGAACCAGAGGTCGACCGCGGCCGAAGCCAGCGTCCGGTCCGCATAGAGGATGTAGTTGCCGCCGTGGGGCAGGGCGCCGGACGAGGGCTCGCCGGCTGCAGATGCGGCAAGCGGCGCAAGCATCACTGCCAGCGCCGCTGCGGCCAAGGCCTGCCGGCGCATTACGCCGGCTCCGGTCGAATCGTTGGTGGTAGTCGCGAGGGTTTTTCGCGACTGGGTTCCTCGGAAGGCCGCTCGGTGGGACCGGCGTCGGATGCGACGACCGTTCCTCCCTTGTCGTTGCGGTCGTAGGGCTTGTCTTCCAGGATCGCGCGAACTTCATCCGCGTCGACCGTTTCATATTCGAGCAGCGATTTGACCATACGCTCGACCTTATCCCAGTTTTCTGTGAGAATCGTGCGACCGCGCTCGTAACAGGACTCGATGATGCGGCGCACCTCACCGTCGATCTTGCTCGCGACCTCTTCGGAGTAGTTGCGCTCCTCGCCGAAGTCGCGTCCGAGAAAGACCTGATGGTTGCCGCGCCCGAACTGGATCGGTCCCAGTTCGCTCATGCCGTACTGCGTGACCATCCGGCGAGCTAACTCGGTCGCTTTTTGGAAGTCGTTGCTCGCGCCCGTGGTGACGTCGCCGAATTGGATCTCCTCGGAGAGCCGCCCGCCGAGCGCCATCGTGATCTGCGCGAGAATCTCTTCGCGCGTCATCTGATGACGATCGTCTTCCGGAA
Organism: Alphaproteobacteria bacterium; assembly: GCA_035523815.1. Classification (GTDB taxonomy): domain Bacteria; phylum Vulcanimicrobiota; class Vulcanimicrobiia; order Vulcanimicrobiales; family Vulcanimicrobiaceae; genus Aquilonibacter. The sequence continues at coordinate 8,076 of DATKPZ010000171.1, read as the reverse complement.
GCGACCACGTGATGCCCAGCGCCATGCCGCGCGGAATGATCGTCACCTTGTGCACCGGATCGGCTTTGTCGAGCAAGCCGCCCAGAATCGCGTGACCGGATTCGTGATAGGCGGTGTTCTCTTTCTCTTTGGCGCTCATCACCGTCGATTTGCGCTCCGGGCCGACCATCACGCGGTCGATCGCCTCGTCGCAATCGTTCATCTCGATGATGTTCTTGTTTTTGCGCGCCGCGAGCAGGGCCGCTTCGTTGAGCAAGTTTTCCAAATCCGCGCCGGAGAAGCCGGGCGTGCGCTTCGCCAGCGTTTCGAGCGAGACTTCTTTGGAAAGGGGCTTGTTGCGAGCGTGCACTTCGAGAATCTTCTCGCGTCCACGAAAATCGGCACGATCGACCACGATCTGGCGATCGAATCGCCCCGGGCGCAGCAGCGCCGGATCGAGCACGTCGGGGCGGTTGGTCGCCGCGATCAAAATGACGCCCGTGTTTTGATCGAAGCCGTCCATTTCAACGAGCAACTGGTTGAGCGTTTGCTCGCGCTCGTCGTGCCCGCCACCCAGGCCGGCGCCGCGTTGGCGCCCGACCGCATCGATCTCATCGATGAACACGATGCACGGCGCCGACTTTTTCGCCTGATCGAAGAGATCGCGGACGCGCGAGGCGCCCACGCCGACGAACATTTCGACGAAGTCGGAACCGGAGATCGAGAAAAACGGAACTCCCGCTTCGCCCGCAATCGCGCGCGCGAGCAGGGTCTTACCCGATCCCGGCGGTCCGAGCAAGAGCACGCCTTTGGGGATGCGCGCGCCCAGCGCCTGATATTTCTTCGGGTACTTCAAGAAGTCGACGATCTCGCCAAGCTCCTCTTTGGCTTCATCGACGCCGGCGACGTCCGCGAAGGTCACCTTGGGCCGATTCTCGCTCATCATCTTGGCGCGAGAGCGGCCGAACGAAAGCGCTTGGCTTCCGCCGCTCTGCGCCTGACGAAGAATAAAGAAGAACAGCGCCGCGATCAGCAGCAACGGCGCAATGCTCACCAGGCTCGAGACCAGACCGCTATTGGTCGGCTGCTCGAAGCCGTAGTCGCCGTCTTTGATGTGCCGCGCGAGCTGTTGCGAAAACGAGCTGTCGGTGTTCGGCAGCGTGACCGTGTATTTGGTCCCGTTGGCGAGGTCGCCGGACGCTTCGAGTCCGACCGCGTGGAACGAGCGGACGTCATTCGCTTCGAGCTTCTGGTAGAAGACGCCGTAGTCGAGGTGCTGCACGCCCTCGGCCGGCTGCATCAACTTCTCCACGACGAAGAAGACGATCAGCACGGCGGCGACGATGAGGAGGATGGAACGGAGGTGCTTGCTCACTTATTTTGCTTTCGGACCCAGGTATGTCGGTAGATTAAACCACGTTTCCCGGGCTAACGTTTCCTTAGACGGCACCGCTCTCACACAGGCTTAACCGTCGGTAAAGACCTCAGGCCGAAGCTGCGCAAGGTAAGGCAGGTTCCGGAACAGTTCCTGGTAGTCGAGGCCGTAACCTACGACGAACTCGTCGGGCGCCCGCAGGCCCACGTATTCGACCGGCACCTGGACCGTCCGGTGATACGGCTTGTCGAAAAGGACGCAGGCGCGAAGGCTCGCCGGGTGACGCTCTCCCAGTAACGCGCGCAAGTACTCGAGCGTGAGGCCGTTGTCGATGATATCCTCGACGATCACCACGTTCCGGCCGGCCACGGGCTCGGTAAGATCCTTGAGAAGTCGCACCTCACCTGAGGATCGGCTGGCATTCCCGTAGCTCGAGACGCACATGTAGTCCACACCGATCTCGCTTGGACCGTCCGGGATCGCGGAGATCGCACGGGCCAGATCGGCTGCGACATAAAGCGCACCCTTGAGCACGCCGACCAGCATCAGCGGCATGCGACGATGATCGCGCACGATCGCCTGCGCCAACCGCTCGATTGCCGCGGCGATCTCGGCCTGAGAAAAAAGCGCGCGCGCGATGGCGCCCTCGTAGCTCTGCATCGCTTTCATCGGCGGCCTTCCGTCTTCACGATCGCCCCGCGTTCGATCCGCAGTTCCACGCCCTTCTTCATATGGAAGCGCCCCGAACCGCCGCGCTCGAGCGCCCGAACGGCGGCCTCCACGTGGACGAAATCGACATCTTGCAAACTTTCTTGCGCGGCCAGCGCCGCGCGCACCTCGCGCCGAAGATCGGCGCGCTGCGTCCCGGCCCGCTCTTCCGTAAGCACCTCGGCCGTACGCGCAACCGCCGCGTCCAGCCCGGGAAAGAGTGGCCGCAGCGCGTCGAGCGCTTCGCGAAGCGCGTTTCGCCGCAGCCCTCGATCCGCGTTGGTCGGATCGACCGCGTAGGGCAGCGCGTGTGCGTGGCAGACCCGGCGCAACTCCTCGGAGGGCACCCGCAGCAAGGGGCGCGCAAGATCGATGCCCGCGGCGAGCGGGCGGCGCGCGCGCATGCCCGCAAGACCGTCCGGCCCCGCGCCGCGCAGCAGCGCGAGCAGCACCGTTTCGCTTTGATCCTCTTGATGGTGCGCGGTGGCGATCATGTGTGCGCCGGCCTCGCGCGCCTGCTCGACCAGCGCGCCGTAGCGTGCCTCGCGCAGCGCGGCTTCGTCATGACGATCGCCCTCGAGGGGTGCGACACGCACGGCGAGCCCGAACGCCGCGCCGATGCGCAGCACGACGCACTCGTCCTGCCAGGCCGATTCGCGCGTGCCGTGGTTCACGTGAACGATCGACAACTGCAGCTCGAGCGATCTGCGCAGCGACGCTAGCGCATGAACGAGCGCGACCGAATCCGCCCCTCCGCTGCACGCGATCGCGACCCGGTCGCCGCGCCGGATCACGCCGTCGCGTTCGATCCTTTGTTCGATCGAAGCTTCGGGCTTAGCGCCGCGCATCAGCGAACATTGCGGGCGATCTCTCGCTCGACTTCACGCTTGGCCACGTCCGCGCGCTTATCCCAGAACTTCTTGCCCCGCGCAACGCCGAGTTGCACCTTCACCTTGCCGCGCGTGAAATACATGCGCAGCGGCACGATGGTCAGGCCCTTCTCCTTCACCCGCGACTGCAGTTCGGCGATCTGGTCCTTATGCAGCAGCAGCTTGCGCGGCCGATTCGGATCGACGTTGGAGAAACTTCCCTGCTTGTACGGTGGAATGTGCATCGACATCAGCCACGCCTCACCGTCGCGAAAACGCGCGTAGGCTTCGTTCAGACTCACCCCGCCCGCGCGAATCGCCTTCACCTCGGTTCCGGTGAGCGCCAGCCCCGCCTCGAGCGAATCGAGGATGTGATACTCGTGACGCGCACGCCGGTTGTCGATCGCCGGCTCGTTGTGCCTCTTGGCCTGCTCTTTGGTTTGAACGCGAGCCTGCTTGGATTTCACCCCTTGCGTCCAACCCGATAGTCGTCGACGGCGTCGAGCGGACCCATCGAGACGAATTTGCCTTCCGCGTCGGCGAGCAAGAGTCCGGAGGCATCGCTGACCTTGGCTTCGAGGCCGAGCACGTTGCGGCGTTGCCACGTGACCCTTCCGGTGATTGCCAGCAGCGCGCCGATCGGCACGGGCTTGCGAAAACGCACGCTCATGCTCGCCGTGACGCCGCGATGCCCGGCCGCGCCCGCGGCGTGCGCCATCGCTTCATCCAAAAGCGACATCGCGATACCGCCGTGAGCCACCGACTGCCAGCCTTGAAACTCGGGCGCGAGCATCGTTTCCGCGCGGACACCGTCACCGTCGGGATCGAAGTGCAAGCGCAAACCGATCGGATTCTCCGGTCCGCACGCGAAGCAGTACCCGTCGTCGATCGGCACGCTCACCGCCCCGACTCCAGACGCATCGCGAGGTATTCGGGCAGATGGGCCTCGTGAATCTTCTCTTGCACGTCCCGAATCGGGTACGGATAGCGCACCCACTCGACTTTACGGCTTTGCGGCTCGTAAAAGACGAATGAGGCCTCGGGGTTGAGATCGCGCGGCTGACCGATGCTGCCGACGTCGACGATGTAGCGCTTCCCGTCTTCGAGGCGCAGTTCGCCGCCTTGCTGCATGTGCCGATGCCCCACGGTGCCGTCCGGTTCGCTAACCCAGTATTCGGCGATGTGCGTGTGCCCGATGAATACCAGCGGCGCGTCGGTGAGCGCAAACGCTTTGGACGCCGTCCGCTTGTCCAAGATATATTCGAAGTAGTTCACGGGCGCGCCGTGCACCATGAGAAAATCCGGGTAGCGAATTTCGTACGAGAGTCCGTTCAGCCAGTCGCGGCTCTCCTCGGTGAGGACCGTCTGCGTCCAGGCAATCGCGGCGCGCGCCGCGTCGTTGAAATACTCGACGCCGAAATTTTCGAGCGCCGCCAGATCGTGATTGCCGAGCACCGCGTGCTGCAGGCGCGTGCGCAGCAAGCTGATGCACTCGTTGGGATTGGGACCGTACCCGACGATGTCGCCGAGACACAGCACTTGATCTTCCGGCTCCATCAGCGAAAACGCGCGCTCGAGCGATTCGATGTTCCCGTGAATGTCGGAGATGATCGCATATCTCATGCCGGCACGCTCGGAAGCGCGGCGACGACGTCGCGAAAAGCCGCGGCGAACGCCTCGCGCATCGGGGGCGTTCCCGCGCTTACGCGCACGTACCGGTCGAGCGGCGGTAAGCCGGGCTTGCGGATCCACACGCCACGCACCAACAGCTCGTTCATCACGGCGGTTGCGCGCGCAGCGTCCCCAAGATCGATGCAGACGAAATTCGTCGCCGACTCGATTGCGCCCAGTCCAAGGTCCCCGGCAAGTGCGTAGTAGTCCTCACGCGCCTGCGCGACGGCGTCGACCACGTACCGGCGAAACGGCTCGTCGGCAAGTGACGCGAGCGCGCCGATCTGGGCGTTGCGGTTCACGCCGTAGTGCAGGCGAATCTTTTGGAGAATTCCGATCACCCGCTCCGAAGCGATCGCATAGCCGATGCGCGCGCCGGCAAGGCCGTACGCTTTCGAGAACGTGCGCGTGCGGATCAACCGGTCTTCTACATGCATCGGCAGCAGTGACGACTCCGGAACGAAATCGGCGTAGGCTTCGTCGAGCAGAAAGACCGCGTCGCGGGGAATCGCCTCGAAAAAACGCTGCATCTCATCCTTGCCGATAAATGTGCCGCTTGGATTGTCCGGGTTCGCGAGGTAGATCAGCGCGGCGCGTTCGCGTGCCGCGACCGACGCAAGCTCCTCCAAGTCGAGGCGCCCGTCCGCGCCGTAATGCGCGTAGACCAGTCGCCCGCCGTACCCGTTCACGTGATAGTTGAAGGTTGGATACGAACCGCGGGTCGTCAGCGCGGCCGCGCCGGGCGCGACGAAGGCACGTACCGCGAGGCCCATCAAGTCGTCGATCCCGGCGCCGACGAGCACCTCTTCCACGCGGCAGCCGTGCTTGCGCGCGAGGCTTTCGCGAAGCTCGTACGATTCGGGATCGCCGTACCAGGAAAGGCGCTCGAGCTCGGCCGACATTGCGGCAACCGCGCGCGGAGAAGGACCGAACGCGCTTTCATTGGCCCCCAGCCGGATGAGGGAGGGGTGGCCGGTTTCGCGCATGAGCTGCTCGGGACCGATGAACGGCGTCATCGGCTCGATCGCGTCGATCGCGGGCGCAGGGCGAATCACCGGTTTCTCCATACCTCCATGAAACTAGATGAATCGGTGTATCGTCACACGCGATCCCATCTCCAAGTCTTCGGCTTCTTCGGGGACGACTATGTAACCATCGGCATGGGCCGTAAGGCTCACCAGCGAGGAACGGACCGGCAGCGGCCAGGCAACGTTCCCCTCGCCCCCTGCTTCGACGCGAACCGGTACGAACCAGGTCCAGCCCTTGCGCGTGTGAACGGCCGAGCCCAGCCGAGCCGAAACGGCGACCGCCGGAACGGGAGCTCCGGCCAGCGCCGCGATGATCGGCGCAAGCACTGCCTCCAAAATCACTAAGGCCGAGGTGGGGTTTCCGGGGAGACCGATCACCGGCTTGGATCCGACTGCCGCCAGGACCGTCGGTTTCCCGGGCTTGACCCGCAGACCATGGACGATGACCCCAGGCGGCCCGAGCGCGGCGATCGCCGCCGGGGTATGATCCAGTTCTCCGACCGAGGAACCGCCGGTGACGATCGCGGCATCCGCCTCGGTGAGCGCGCGCCGGAGCGCGCGTTCGAGCGCGCCGGGAACGTCGGAAACGGTCGCGCCGTGAAAGGGCTGCGCGCCCATTCCTTGCAACGCGCCGGCGATTGCGTGGCGGTTCGAATCGCGGACTTGCCCGGGCGCGGGATGCATGGCCGGCGGCACCAGCTCATCGCCGCTGGAGATCACCGCGATCCGTGGACGCGGAAAAACCGGCACGAGCGTGACGCCGAGCGTCGCAAGGACACCCATTTGCGGACCGCCGATGCGGGTCCCCGGCGCGAGCATCGGCGTCCCCGCGCGCATATCGCCTGCGGCGGGATTGATGTTGGTCCCGGGCTCGAGCGCGGTTTCGATCGCGACGTTTGCGCCCAAAAGTCGAACGTCTTCGATGGGAACGACCGCGTCTGCACCCTGGGGGACGACGCCGCCGGTCGGAATGCGCAGCGTCTCGCCCGAAGCCAAAGGCGACGCCCACGGCCGGCCCATCGCGATCTCGCCGGCGATTGCAAAGAGGCCCGGAGCGCGCGCCGCGTCGATCGCGAATCCGTCCATTGCCGAGCGCGCAACGCTCGGATAATCGGCGTCGGCTACGATTTGCTCGGCCAAAATGCGACCGCACGCATCTTCGAGACGAACGCGCTCGGGCGCGCGAGGCGCCACCGCCACGCGAGCCAGGAATGCCGCAACCGCCTGCGCGGGCGACAAAAGATTTTCTTCGAGAAAGACGAAGCCGCGCTGTTCCATGCTCGATATCGCTCTTGTCCGACGCGATCCCGATCGCGTGCGCCACTCGGCGCAGCGTCGCGGGATCGACGCATCGTTTGTGGACGAGGTTCTGCGCTTAGACACGCAGTACCGCTCCGAGCTGGCCGAAGCCGAGCGGTTGAAAGCTGAAAAGAATGTCCTCTCGGGCGAGATCGGCAAAGCTGCCGACAAGGCGGCCGCCGCTCGCGACCTGCGTCCACGGCTCGACGCGATTTCGGCCTCGATCGCACTGCACGACGAGCGCGCGAAAGCGCTCGCGCCGGACTCTTTGCAGTCGCCGCTGCGGGCGCTCCTCGAGAACACACCCAACGTCCTCGATGACTCGGTTCCCAGTGGCGGCAATTCGGAAGCGAACGTCGTGGTGCGCACGTGGGGTTCGCCGCGCGTCTTCGACTTCGATCCGAAACCGCACTATGAGTTAGGGGAAGCGCACGACATTCTCGATTTCGAGCGTGCGGCCAAACTTTCGGGCAGCCGTTTTTGCGTGCTCAAGGGCAAAGGCGCCCGGCTTCAGCGCGCGCTGGCGCAGTTTTTCCTCGATCGAGCGGCGGAACGCGGCTATGCCGAAATTGCGCCGCCGGTGCTCGTGACCCGCGAAACGATGTGGAGCACCGGACAGCTCACCAAATTCTCCGACGCAATGTTTCAGGATCAGGATGCCGACCTGTTCATGATTCCTACGGCCGAGGTGCCGCTTACCGCGCTGCACGCGAACGAAATTCTCAATGCGGCCGAGCTTCCGCGCAAGCTCACCGCACACACGCTCTGCTTTCGCAAGGAAGCCGGCGCCGCGGGCAAGGATACGCGCGGGCTCATCCGGCAACACCAGTTCGAGAAAGTCGAGCTGGTCGCGCTGACCCTGCCGGAAGATTCGTTCGACATGCTCGAGCGGATGACGGCCGACGCGGAAGCGATCTTGCAAGCGCTGGAACTGCCGTACCGCACGATGCTCCTATGCGCCGGCGACGTCAGCTTCAACAGCGCCAAAACCTACGATCTGGAGGTGTGGCTTCCCAGCGCAAACACCTACCGCGAGATAAGCTCGTGCTCGAACTGCACCGACTTTCAAGCGCGCCGCGCGTCGATCCGGATGCGCCGCGACCCGAAAGCGAAGCCGGAGCACGTGCACACGCTCAACGGCTCGGCG
>DATKPZ010000170.1:0-5008 GCA_035523815.1 Alphaproteobacteria bacterium | reverse complement strand
GGGTCGGTGCCGTAGTTTTCCACTTTCCAGCCGACGTCGGAGAACCAGAACGAATACTCCGGCTGCGTCGTCAGCGTGCCGTCGACCAAGTGATGATACGGATTGATCCCGATCACGCCGCCCCAGGTGCGTTTCCCGACGAGCGGGCCGAGCTTGTAGAGCTTGAAGCAGTGGCTGAAGATGTCACCGTCGGATCCGGCAAATTGGTTGGTGATCGCCATCATCGGGCCCGCTACCGATTCGGGCGGGTACGGGATCGACGTCCCGTACCGCGGCACGTCGTAGCCGACGCGCTTGCGGGCGAGCTTTTCGAGCAAGAGCGGCGAGACATGACCGCCGCGGTTGTAGCGCACGTCGACGATGAGCCCTTTGCGATCGAACTCGTTGAGATAGCCCCGATGGAACTCGGCGAAGCCCCACGGACCCATGTCGGGGATGTGCACGTAGCCGACCTTGCCGTTCGTTTTCTCGTGAACGTAACGGCGATTGGCTTCGACCCACGCCCGGTAACGCAGGAGCGACTCGTTCGCAAGCGCTTTCACCAGCACGGTGCGCTCCTCGTCTTTGCGCGTGCGAACCGTTACCGAGATGTCTTTGCCCGCGCCGTTGACCAGCAGGCGGTCCGGCGCAATCTCGCGTGAGAGGCGTTTGCCTCCGAGCGCAACCAGCACGTCGCCTTCGTGGATGTCCAGACCCGGTTCGGCCAACGGCGAATCTTCCGAGCGATTCCACGAGTCACCGCGATAGATGCGCGTGATGCGATAGCCCGAGCGGTCTTCGTCCCAGGCCAGGTCCGCGCCGAAGAATCCGCGCTGATACTGCGGCGGCACGCGATGGTCGCCGCCGTATTCGTAGGCGTGCGACGTGCCGAGTTCGCCTTGCATCTCCCAGATCACGTCGGAGAGCTCGGTGCGCGTGCGCACGCGCGGGAGAATCGCTTTGTAACGATCGTAGACTCGATCCCAATCGATGTCGCTCATGTCCTCGACCCAGAACTGCTCGGTTTGCAGGCGCCAGGCTTCGCGATACATCTGGGCCCATTCGTCGCGCGGCTCGATCTCGACGTTGGCGCGGTCGAGATCGATCCAACCGCTCTTGCGGCCTGGGTCGTTCGAGGGCTTTTCGGGTTCGTCTTCGCCGAGTTCGCCGGTTGCGTCGATCGCGCGCAGCCGGTCGCCCGCGCGATAAAGCAGGGTGCGGCCGTCGGTGCCCAAGCGAATCTCGCTTACGTCGCTCGCGACCGTCGCTTGGCGAAGCGTCTCGAAATCGTACGCGAGCAGCATACCGCCGCCGGCCTCGTCGTCTTCGTCGTCGCGCGCATTGGCGATGCCCTTGACCGGGAAGCGCGTGTAGAGCACGCGTCCTTTCACCGCCACGAGTTGCGCGTACTCGCCTTCGTCGACGGGAAAACCGAGTACGCGTCCGGCGATATCTTCGAAGTCGATGTCGATGCGCAGCTCTTCGGCCTTCTCGGGCTTCTTGTCGTCCTCGTGATCGTGGCCGTGGTCGTGATCGCGGTGCACCGGTCGCGGCTGCGGCACGAACGGCGAGGGGACGTCGCTGCGCAAGGTGACCACGAACGGCCGCTGCGCCTGCGGAAAGCTCAAGTCGAATTGCAATGCATCGTAGACCGGATGGAAGTCGCGCGTCGAAATAAAGTAGAGGTACTTTCCTTGCGGATCCCAGGCGGGCGAATGATCGATGCGCAGCGGTGAAGTGACGTCGTGCACTTTACCCGAGCGGATTTTGGCTACGCGAATGATCGACGCGCCGCGCGTGGGCGACCAGACGTAGGCAATGTAGCGGCCGTCGGGCGAAAACGCGAGATCGCTGACGCGGTCGGCCGGGCTCGTATCGATCACGCGCACTTTCCCGTCGTCGAGATCGATCGTACATAGTTCGTGGCGGTGATTTGCGAAGGCGATCACGTCGTTTGCGGGCGAGACCGCGAGCTCGGTCACGCGGCCGATGTCACCCGACGTGACGATCTTGGGTTCGTCGGCAGCATCGGCCCGCTGGATCGCGATCTGCTCGAAGCCGCTGCGGTCGGTCACGCAGGCGAAGCGCTTCCCGTCTTTGAGCCACTCGGTCAGGCGCGTGCGCACGCGGCTGCTGCCGCCGTGCTGCAGCACGGCGCCTTCGAAGAGCGGCATCGAAAAGGCCTGCCCACGCGAAACGAAGGCCACGCGCGTCCCGTCCGGACTCGGCGCGAAATGTTCGAGCGATTCCGAGGCGCGTTCGAAGCGGCGAACGGTTTGCGGTTCGGGCGAGGGCGCCTCGATTTCAAGCTGCGTTACGGTGTCGCTCGCAAGGTCGATCACGCTGATCGCGCCGCCGCTCGAGTAGACGATGCGCGCACCGTCGGTCGAGGGAAAGCGCGCGTAGTACTCGCTCTCGTTCGAGTGACGCGTGATGTCGTTGCCGTCGAGCGAACACGAATAGATGTTTCCGATGCCTTCGTGGTCGGCAAGGAAGTAGATACGCTCGCCGATCCACATCGGCCACGCGGGGTTGCCGTCGGGGAGTTTGAGCTTCTCGAAATCACCGCGGTTCGCAGGATCGATCCAGACCTCGCCGGTCGTACCGCCGCGGTAGCGTTTCCAACGCGCCGGATCCACGGCGTTGCGCCCGAGCACGAGCGCGCCGTTTGGATCCGCGGAGAACGTGCGGGCGTGGCCGAGATGTAATTCGCGCGGCTCTCCGCCCTCCCGCGCAATGGCAAAGGGCCGCGTCTCGCCTTCGTACCAGGCGCGGGCGTTGGCGACGAAATGAATCTCGCGTCCGTCGGCGCTCCAGCCGACGACCTGTGCAAGGGTCGAACCCAAGAAGGTCAGCCGCTGCGGCTTGCCGCCGCTGCTGGGCATGACGTAGACTTCCGGGTTCCCGTCGTCGTTGGAAATGAAGGCGATCGTGCTGCCGTCGGGCGAGAGCCGCGGCGTGACGCAGGTGCCAAAGCTCACGGTGAGGCGGGTGGCGACGCCGCCGTGCGCCGGGACGCTCCAAAGGTCGTCCTCGCAGACAAAGACGACGCGATCGCCCGAAATCGTCGGGTACCGGTAATAGCCTTGACTCATGGTGCTCGGGTGAGTTGGCGAAGGCGCGGGCGCGCTCTTGCGGGGCGACATTACTTTGTGATACAAAGTGAAATATGTTGCAAGCCCAGCTTCCCGAGACCGCCCCCGAGCACATCGCCGTCATCATGGACGGCAATCGGCGGTGGGCGCGCGAACGGGGCCTGCCGATCGCCGAAGGGTACCGGCGCGGGGTATCCGCGCTACGCGCCACGGTGCGCGCGGCCGCCCGGTCCGGCGTGCGCCGGGTGACGGCCTACGGCTTCTCGACCGAAAATTGGCAGCGCGAATCGGCAGAAGTGAGCCTCTTGATGGGGCTCTATGCCGCGTGCGCGCGCAGCGAAAAGCCAGACTTGATGCGTCAGGGCGTGCGTGTCGAAATCATCGGCGAGCTCGACGCGTTCTCCCTACCCGCGCGCTCGGCGCTGCGCGACCTGGTTGAAGCGAGCAAGGCCAACACGCGCGTCACGCTCGCGCTCGCGCTCAATTACAGCGGCCGCAGCGAGATCGTGCGTGCGGTGCAAGCCGTCGCCGCCGACGTCGCTGCCGGGCGCCTTGCTCCACATGAGATCGATGAATCCTTGCTCCGTGCAAAAATGTACGCTCCGCACGCCCCCGATCCCGACCTGTTGATCCGCACCGGCGCGGAGCACCGCGTTTCGAACTTCTTGCTCTATCAGCTCGCGTACACCGAATTGCTCACGCTGCCCGTGATGTGGCCCGACTTCGACGAAACGACGTTCACGCAAGCGCTCGCCGTGTACGGCGAGCGGCAACGGCGCTACGGCGCCTGATTGATCGCGGCTTCACGCCCTTCGTAAAGCAGGCGCCCCAGCGTCCCAATGACATCCGCGGTATTGTCGAGCTGGTCCAGTTCCGAAACGAGCGCCGGTGTTTTCGAGCGAAGTTCAAACGGCAGCATGACGCCGTCGCCCGGAATGTGGTCGAGCGCCGGATAGCCGGCGAGCGTGCGAAAGAGCAACTCGGCGTAGAGGGCATTGGCCCATCCGAACTCCTGGCGCGTGTATCGCCAATAGCCGTCGGGATAGAAGCTTTCGTGAATGAGGCCATTCTCGCTGTCGGTTTCGGCTAGCGTCGTGATGCTGTTTTCTATTTCGTTCACGTCGGTCGAGGTGAGGGCTCGCGCAATGATGCCCAGCGGCCACACGAAGCCGTAGGGCGTGTGTGGACTCCCAAGCCCCTGCGCGTAACGGCCGCTAAAGTACCACGGGTTGTCCATGCTCAGCGTGAAGGCGCGCGTATTGAGGTAGATCGGATCGTACGCTGAAGCCCAGTCAATCGCCGGAAGTCCGGTGAGGTCGGGAAGGTTCGCGTCGTCCATGATGTTGTAGTTGCCGTAGCCGTCCGTCTCATACGCGTACATCCACACGCCGCGCTGTGCGTTGAAGAAAATTCCATAGCGCAGAATTCCCGTCATCACACGCTCTTCGAGCGCCTGCGCGTTCTCGCTCAGGGCCGTATCGCCGTAGCCGACGCGTGCCAGAAGCACAATGTCGCGCAGGGCGACGGCCGCCAGCACGTTTTGCGGAATGTTGAAGCGATACTCGACCGGATCATCGGAGGGCCGAAACGCGCACCAAATTAGTCCGGTTCCCTCGTCGAATTCCTCCTTGGTCGCAACGTGATACGGATATACGTAACGGCTGCATTCGCGGTGATGCTCTTCGCAATTATAGGTGTACACGATCTGACGGAGCGCGACGTGCAGGTTCGGCGTGAAGATGCTGCGGTCGTGCGTAGCGCCGAAGTAGGCCAGCGTGAGTACGACCGGCCAGGCGATCGAGTCGACCTCCCACTTGCGCTCCCATGCGTGATAGTCTTCCTGAAACGCGTTGGCGTAGACGTCCTTGTCGATGGCGCGAGCGTTGCGCTCGATCACCCCGGCGAAACGGGTGCGAAGCAATGGATAATCGGCT
>DATKPZ010000169.1:0-4207 GCA_035523815.1 Alphaproteobacteria bacterium | reverse complement strand
GCGGTCGAGGACGTCCGCAACAATCTCTTCAAAGCGTTTCTCAATCGTTATTATCCCTACACGCCGAAGGTCGAAGCGACGCTCCCTGATCCGCAGAAGGACGCCGCACGCGTCGCCGGCTGGTACGAGAGCAGCCGCCGCATCGAGCGCGCGCTCGCCTTCGTCTACACGCTCGCGCAGAGTCATGTGAGCGCGAATCCCGACGGCACGATCGAGGTCAGCGCGCTCAAGAACGCAGCCGGCGACCCGATGAAGTGGCGTGAGGTCGCGCCGCTGCGCTACCGTCAGGTCGGCGGCGACTCATACGTCGTCTTCGGCACCGACGCGAACGGGAACGTCACCTCGTGGGCGACGGACTTCTTCAACATGGTCTCGGTGGAGCAGCGCGTTACCGGTCTGCGCACGCAGGACTCGATCAAGACGCTCCTCACGATCTGCGTGGCGATCATGGTGCTCTCGCTCCTCATCCGGCTCGGCGCATGGATCGCGCGGCGCAAGCTCAAGCTTTCGCTGCACCTCTCGCGCAACGAGCAGATCGTTCACGCCATCGCGCGCATCGGCGCGATCGCGTTCCTCGTCGCGCTGGTCGGATGGCCCGCGCTCCTGGGCTCGGAGGCGGCGATTCTATCACCCTCGCTGCCGGGCAAGATGATCGTGCTCTACGTCGTTGGGGTCATCGCACTCATCGGGGCGCTCGCGATGATCGTGGAGGCCGCGATCCGCGTGCTGCGCGGACCGGGCGGCTGGCTCGTGCGCGCCGGCGAAGTGCTCGTCGCGTTCGCCGGGCTCTACGCGATCTGGTTCCTCTTCGCGATGCAGTGGATGAACTTCGTTACGAACTTCTAAAGGGGCTAGTACATCCGGCCGGTGGTCAGCGACACGGCGGTCGCGCGCCGGCCGGAATCATTTCGAACCAAATGCGGGTATGCCGCCGAGAACGCGCAGCAGTCGCCCGCCGACATCGGATAGTCGACGCCGTCGACCACCAGCACGATATTGCCCTCGATCACGTACACCACGTCGATGCCTTCGTGCGCCATTTCATTCTTGAAGCTGGAACGCGGTTCGAACTTGACCATGATGAAGTCGAGATCGATGCCGGGCAGGTGGAGCGCCTCATAGTCGACGCCGCGTCCGCGGTTGACCTTCTTGCGCGTCTCAGCTGTCACGAAATTCGGCCGCGAAAGCTGGGCAGAATAACCCAAGAACGAGCCTAGATCGTATTCGAAGAATTGCGCGAGCCGCGCGAGGCGCCCGAGCGAGATGTCGGAATCGCCGCGTTCGACGGCGCGAATGAAGGACGCGGAGAGTCCGCTGGCCTTGGCAAGATCGCGCACGGTGACGCCGTTGCGATCGCGCAGCCGCTTGAGAATCGTCCCTACGTCGGGCGCCGGCGCCGCCTTGCTTTTGGGGACTTCCTTCACGGGCCGTCGTGGCATTCTCACATCTCCGTATCGATCCGAGGCCAAAAGTTCAGATCGCGCTTCTGGTACGTCATTTCGGCAAAGTCGACCGCGAGCGCGCCGGGAGCGCTGACGTGGATGACCCGTTTCGCGAGGGGTGCAAACTTCCCCCAGAAATGGTGCGAAGACTTTACAACGATGAGCTTCTTGTCATCGAGCGTGATACCGAGTCCCGTGAAGGCGCTGGGCGCAAAGACCTGCGTCCGCGCCGAGACCAGCACGACGTCGATGCCGCTGACGCGGATCCAGGCGCTGCGTCCAAGACGCACGGGGCGCGAGTCGTCCATGTAGTCTTGCTGGTGATCCTCCAGCAGCCGCATGACCCGGACGCGCGCATCGATCGGATCGCCGGACGCGGTCCCGAGCTTCCCGCCGAAGCGCAGGTCGATCGTTGCGCCCTCCCCCGCCTCAAAGCAGATGTCGACCGCGACCGGGTCGTAGTACGTGCCGCTCGCAACGCTTTGAACGCCGCGCTCGAGCAGTGCGCGCAGCATGTAGGTGCTATCGCCCGGCGCGCCCCCGCCCGCGTTGTCGGCAACGTCCGCAAGCACCACGGGGCCGCCCGGGGTCGCGAGCGCCGCATCGAGCGCCTCGCCGAGCGGCGTCGCGCGCAGCAGCGCTTCGCGGCGTATCGCCCAAAAGCGCTTCCCGAATTCTTCGGCGGTGCGCTCGGCGAGCGCGGAGTCGCCGTCCGCAATCGCGAGCATCTTCACGCCCGCTTCGGGAACATCGCCCCACGGAAATCCGTGAATCAGGCTCAAGCTCAGTATCCCGTCGCGCTCGCGCGCCGACATCGCATCGACGAAGCCGCGCATCGGCTGGGCGGTAGTCGGAAACATCCCAACCATGCCGCAGTCGTACGCCGCCATCACCGGCTGCACGCGTCCCTGCGCCGCGTCGACGCAGATCCGGTAGAGATCGCGGGCGCGGTCGACCGGGTCGGTATGCGGATACTCTTTGTAGGCGATAATTGCGTCCGCGCCGGTCAGCATCGCCTGCGTGAGATGCGAGTGCAGATCCAGTTCGGCCCCGATGATGGCCTGCCCGCCGGCAATGTCGCGAGCGCGCTGCAGCACATCACCCTCGCAGTCGTCATAGCCGTCGGCGACCATCGCACCGTGCAAGTAGAGGAGGATCACGTCGACGGGCATCGCGCGGCGCAGATCGTCGAGCAGCTCGTCGCGGAGCCCCTCGTACACGGCTCGCACGGTGCGGCCGGCAGGCTGCGCGATCGCGATGATACTTTCGATCGCCGTATGCCCGTCGCGCTGCGCGCCCTCCCGCCACGCGGTCAGCGACGCGACATCGGACTGCAGGCGGCTGCGATCGAACGCCACGGCGCCCGTCGGCAGCGGCGAGAACGTGTTGGTCTCGGTGAGGAGCATTGCGGTGAAGATCCGCAGAGGTTTAGTCGGCATAGAGCAGCCGCGCGATGCGCAGCGCGATCGCTTCGGGGTCGGCGGTCGTCGCGTTGGTGAGGATCACGATCTCGAGGCCGTCGTCGGGGAAGACGGCGTTCATCGCACGGGCGCCGATGAGGCCGCCGTTATGCCAGATGATGCGGCGGCCTTCGTCCTGACCGACGACCCAGCCAAAACCGTAGCCGTTCGCAATTTGACTCTGCGTGTTTCCCGCGGGCAGACCCAAGGTAATGCCGCGCGGCGGCGTCGTCGCGAGCTCGACGTTGTTCTGCGTGATCACCTTGCCGCCGAAGAATGCACCGTCCCACTTCACGAGATCCGATGCGTCGGAGGCGATCGCCCCGGCTGCCCCGCCCCAGGACATATCGTAACGGGGCACCAGCGTGTACGCCCCTTTTGCGTAGTTGTAGCCCCGCGTCACGTCGCTACCCACCGGAATCGACCAGGTGAGGTACTGCATCGCCGTGAGCTCGTGAGCCCGGAAAATATTGTGCGTGAGGAAGCGCTGGTAGGATTCGCCGCTGACCTTCGCCACCAGCATCCCGGCGACGGCGTAGTTGGTGTTGCTGTACTCCCACTTGGTTCCCGGCTTGAAGTTCAGCGCGTCGCTGCGCGTCAGGTTCACGTAGTAGGCAAAGGGCTCGTGCGTCGTCCACGTGCCCGCAAAGAGCGCCGTGATCAGCGGTTTGTTTTCGAGATAATCGTGCAGGCCCGAGGTTTGGTCGAGGATCTCACGCACGGTGATCTGTGAGGCGTGCGGGGCGCTGGGCAGATACGCCGCGAGCTTGGCGTCCAGATCGATCTTGCCTTGCTGCACCAGAAGCATCACGCACGCGGCGGTAAATTGCTTGCTGATCGATCCGATTGGGAAGATGGTGTTCGGGGTCACCGGGAGGTTTTTCGCCTTATCCCGCTGCCCGTAGCCCTTCGAAAACAGCGTCGAGCCGTTGCGCCCTACCGCGACCTCAACGCCGATCAGGTGCTGCTGTGCCATAGCGGAGGTCACGATCGATGCGATGTTCGCCTGCTGCGCCGGCGAGAGCGCATCGGCCAGCGCCGGAGCTGGAGTTACGAGCGCAAGCGCGGCCAACAGAGCCGACAGCCGGACACAGGGCGAAAGACCCACGGAGACCTCCAGGCGAAATCGAGTGGAACAATATACTGCTCCATTCGACTAAATACTGATCTGGGCTACGGCAGTCCTATGCGCACCTGCTCGAAAGCCCCAAGATGGCTCGTGCATGCTCCCCTCTCTTAGGGATCGACGTTGATGGCTAGACGAACGCTGCGATCTCCGCGCGAGAGCGGCAAGAGCGTCGTGCG
>DATKPZ010000168.1:0-6795 GCA_035523815.1 Alphaproteobacteria bacterium | reverse complement strand
GCGCTCGCGCTGATTCCGTTCGCCTGGTTCTTCTTACGCGAACGGCCGGTCGACGTCGGCATCCCGCCATGGGGCGGCGAGACGATCGAGCCGGCGCCGGCGCACAAGCGCAATCCGCTCGGCGAAGCATTCTCCGTGCTCGGCAGCGCCTCGCGAACGCGCACCTTCTGGTTGCTTGCCGGTTCGTTCTTCATCTGCGGAGCCAGCACCAACGGATTGATCGGCACGCATCTGGTGCCGGCCTGCGGAGACCACGGCATTCCCGAAACGCATGCCGCCGGATTGCTTGCCGCGATGGGCCTCTTCGACCTGATCGGCACGACCGCGTCAGGTTGGTTGTCGGATCGCTTCGACGCACGCTGGCTGCTCTTCTGGTACTACGGCCTGCGCGGACTCTCGCTGATCTTCTTGCCGTATGCGTTCGGCATTGCGGCGATCGGATTGCCCGCGTTTGCGGTATTCTATGGGCTCGACTGGATCGCGACGGTTCCGCCGACGCTTCGCTTGACGACCGCGGCCTTCGGCCGCGAGCGTGCGCCGGTCGTTTTCGGATGGATCGCCGCGTCGCATCAGCTCGGCGCAGGCATGGCGGCGCTCGCTGCGGGGTGGACCCGCACGCTCACGGGCACCTACGATCAAGCCTTCATTGCAAGCGGCGTGCTCTGTCTGCTCGCGAGCACCATCGTACTCGCGATCGCGCGCCGTCCGCGTCTCGAGCCCGCCATCGCGTGAAGAGCGCGCTCGTCGGAATCGCCGGCGTGCTGGCGAGTTTCGGAACGATGTACGCGATCTGCACGCATCTGGGCGCGAACATCTCTCCGGCGATTCTCGCGGCGGCGCTTGCGGTTGGGTTGGCGCGCCGCCCCGAGCGCCCCGATCTGCGCACAATGCTCGTGCGACTGGGGACGCTTCCGTTGGTGGCGCTTGCAGCGGGTCTGGTCGGCTTGAGTTTTCGCACACTACCGCCGCTCGGCGCGGCGCTGTTTTGCGCAGGCATGTTCTTCTCGATATGGCTGCGCAACTACGGCGAGCGCGCAAGCGCGCTCGGGCGCACGATCGCGCTGCCGATTCTGGCGATGCTGATCGTGCCGCTGCGTCCGGAAACGGCGCTCGGTCCGGTTGCCGGCGCCCTGTTGATCGTCGCGGCGGGCGTTCTCGCGATCGCGTGCACGGCGCTCGTGCAATGGATCGCCGCGGCGATCGGCGTCGAGGCACAGGCAGCGTGAGCGTTCATACCCGCATGGCGTTGCAGATGCTGGTTGCGTTGGTGCTCGCCTTTGCAATCGGCATGCTCGCCTTTCCACAGCACTGGTCGTGGGTGGTGCTCACCGCCTTCATCGTGTGCAGCGGCGCCGTCGGGCGCGGCGAGGCGATCTACAAAGGCGTGCTCCGGCTCGGCGGGGCCGTCGGCGGCACGCTCGCTGCCGCAGCCCTCACGCGCGTGACGTTTCCAAACGGCGTGGCCGGCGCCGCGACGATCTTCCTCGTGCTCTTTTTCGGCATGTGGCTGCGTACGATCAATTACGCGTATTGGGCCGCCTGCGCGACGCTGATTTTCGCGTTGCTGCAAGGATCGCAAGGCGCGAGTCCCGCGCCGCTGTTTGCGGTTCGCGTCGTATGCATCATCGTCGGCGCGCTCTGCGCAATCGCCGCGACCTGGTTCGTCTACCCGATTCGCACGGAACTCTTGGTGCGGCGACGCGTCGCCGACGCGGTCGCGGCGCTGCGCGAGGCCGCTGCGGGGACCGGCGCGCCGGATCTCGATCATCATCTGCGCCAGCTTGCACGCGTCGCTCCGCCCGTGCGTCTACATCGGATGGTGTTCGGTGAGCCGAAAGCAGCCAAACATCCCGCCACGCTGATCGACCAGACGCAGGAGCGGCTGCGCGACGCGATTGCGCGCCGAGCAGCCTTTGGGGCGCCGGGTGCAGAACGGGCCAAGATGCGCGTGCAGATTTCGGTTGCCATCTCGCTCGATGGGTACATCGACGATCGCTCGGCCGAGCGCCTCGTGCTCTCGAGCGCCGAGGATCTCGCCGACATGCGCGCCGCTCGCGAGGCCTGCGACGCGATTCTGGTGGGCGCCGAGACGGTGCGGCGCGATAATCCTTCGCTGCGCTCCGGGTCGGCTGCGCGCGTGACGGTGACGGCGTCGGGCGACTTCGATCCCGCCCTACGGTTTTTCGACGGCAGCGCGCGGACGATCGTCTTGACCACGCGCGAGCGCGTCGAGAAGTTGCGGACTCGGTTCGGGAGTCGAGCCGAGATCATCGGTGTCGATGGCCTCGAACCGGCGTCGATCATTGCGGCGCTGACCGACTGCGGCGTGCGCTCGCTGTTCGTCGAGGGCGGCACCCGGATTCTCACCGCCTTTCTCGCGAGCGGAACGTTCGACCGTCTGAGGTTGGCGCTCGCTCCGTTTTTCGTCGGGGATGACGGTGCAGCGCGCTTCGTCAATGCCGGACCATTTCTCAACGACGTGAAGCATCGGCTCGCGTTGCGCAGCGTGCGCGCCCTCGGCGACATGGCGGTCCTCGAGTACGAGCATCCGGGCGCGTGACCGATTCGCTCGATCATCGCTTGCTGAGCGAAGCCATCGCCCTCTCTCGCAACGCGCCGGCATCGAATACGGCGTTTTCGGTCGGCTCGATCATCGCGAATGGGGAGGGTACGGTCCTGGCCACCGGATACAGCCGCGAGCGCGGGCCGCAATCGCACGCAGAACAGGTCGCGATCGAAAAGGCTCTCGAAATGCAGGTCGATCTGCACGCAAGCACGCTCTACACGTCGCTCGAACCGTGCAGCGTGCGCGGTTCGGGGCTGCGCGCTTGCACGGCTCGGATCCTCGATGTTGGAATCCCGCGCGTGGTGTTCGCGTTGCGGGAACCCGCGGTCTTCGTCGAAGGCCAGGGCGTCGAAGTTTTGGCCGACGCCGGCGTCGAGGTGATCGAGCTCGATTCGCAGGCGCCGCTGGTCGCGCAGATCAACGCGCATCTCCTGCACTAACGCGCGACGATGCGGGCACAACTCGTCATCAATCTTCGTTCGGGGCGCGGACGCGCGTTTGCCGAAGCAACGCGCGAGGCGCTCGGCAACGCCGGCATCGAATTCGTCGAAGTGGCGTGGCCGAGCGAGGTCGTCTCGGGTGCGCAGTGCATCATCTGTGCAGGCGGTGACGGAACGTTGCTTGGCGCGATCGATGCCGCGATCGCGCGGAACCTTCCGCTCGGGATCATCCCCCTTGGCACCTTCAACGAGCTCGCTCGCACGCTGGGCATTCCGCTCGACGTCGCGGGCGCGGCCCAAACCATTGCCGGCGGGCACGAGCGTGCCATCGACGCCGCGCGCGTCAACGGCCAATATTTCGTCAACGAAGCCAGCATCGGAATATCGAGCCGGCTTGCGCGGCTCCAGACCCCCGAGCTCAAGCAGCGCTACGGGTTTTTTGGCGTGCTGGCGACGTGGTTTTCGGCCCTGCGCTACTCGCGGCCGATGCGAGCGATCCTGCACTACGACGGTCAAAGCGAAAGCGTGCGCACGATTCAACTGACGGTGGCCAACAGCAATCGCTTCGGCGGATTTCTGAACGTCGCCGATGCGGCGATCGACGACGGCTACCTCGATCTTTATAGCGTCGACATCGAAAGTCTGTATGAAGCGTTCACGATTGCGCGGGCGATGCTGACCGGACACCCGTTCGACGTCCCTGGGCTGCGGGCACTGCGCTCGCAGCGCTTCGACGTGGTTACGCGCCGCAGGCATCATATCAGTGCCGACGGCGAGCCGGCCGGAACGACCCCCGCTACCTTCGAGATCTTCCCGAAGGCGCTGCGCGTCTTTGCGCCGCAGTAAAACGCATGCAATATCGCCGTCTTGGACATAGCGGTCTCAAGCTCTCCGTCATTGGGATCGGATCGTGGTTGACCTTCGGCAACAGCGTCGATCGGGACACGTCGCGCGCGTGCATCCTTGCGGCCTGGGAGGCGGGCGTCAACTTCATCGATACCGCCAACGTCTACGCGAAGGGCGCCGCCGAGGAGGTGCTCGCGCCGATCGTGCGCGAGTTGCGCCGCGACGCGCTGGTCTTGGCGACGAAGGTGTATTTTCCGATGGGTGAGAGCGTCAACGAGCGCGGCCTCTCGCGCAAGCACATTCGGGACCAAGTGCATCACTCGCTGCGCCGTCTCGGCGTAGACTACATCGACCTCTATCAATGTCACCGTTTCGATCTCTCGACGCCGATCGAAGAGACGTGCGAGATGATGAACGACTTGGTGCGCGCGGGGACGGTGTTGTATTGGGGTGTTTCGGAGTGGAATGCCGGCCAAATCGAAGCTGCGGTGATCCTCTGCCGCGCGCGCGGTTGGGCCGTGCCGGTCAGCAATCAACCGCAATACAGCGCGCTGTGGCGGCGCATCGAAGAGCGCGTGCTCCCGGTGTGCGAGGAGTATGGCCTCGGCAACGTCGTGTGGTCGCCGCTTGCGATGGGCATCCTCAGCGGAAAATATACCGACGCCGCGCACCCTCCGGCCGGTACGCGCGCGGCCGGTCCATACCGTGACATGATGGAGGAGTACTTCACGCAGCGGGTGCTCGACGCGGTGAAGCAATTGAAACCCCTAGCCGACCAGGCCGGCCTGAGCATGTCGCAGATGTCGCTTGCCTGGGTGTTGCGCCAGCCCGCGGTAACCAGCGCCATCGTCGGCGCGACCAACCCCGCGCACGTCGCTGATAACGTCCGCGCCGGCGAGGTCATCCTGGGCAGCGATCTCGTGGCGCAGATCGATCGTATCCTGGGACCGGTGGCGCCGAATGAACCGTATCTCGCTTGAGCGAAACCTCTTCTAGCGCGGGGCTGTACACGAGCTTAGACGAGTCCGCCCGCCACAGGAAACGATGACATGAGCACCTATGAGTTCGGATCGTTCCGGCTCGACGTCGAGCGCCTCTTGTTGCTGCATCGGAACGAACCGGTGCCGCTTGGGCCCAAAGTCGTCGAAACACTGCTCGCCCTGATCGAGCACCCGGGCGAGGTCTTGCCCAAAAACGAGCTGATCGAGCGGATCTGGCCCGAGGGGTATGTCGAGGAGGCGAACCTCGCGCAGAACATCTACGTCCTGCGCAAGACGCTTCGCTCGCTTGCCTCGCTTGACGCGATCGAGACCGTTCCGCGCCGGGGCTATCGCTTTTCGGCCGGCGTGCGTAAAACCGAACGGCCGGCGAACGTTCCGCTCGCCCGGAAGCAAACGCTCCGCTGGGCGGGGGCCACGGCGATCGCGGCCTTCGCAGTCGTGTGCGCGTTGTTCTTCACGCTTGCGGCCGCGCATCGCAGCACGAGCGCCGGGCTCTCCTCCAGTGGTGCGCGTCTTTACGAGATCGGGCGCTACTATTGGAATTTGCGCACGCGCGTCGGTGTGGAGCGCAGTCTCGACTACTTCGCCCAGGTGATTCGCACCGATCCCCGCGATGCGCGCGGGTATGCGGCGCTCGCCGATGCGAACGCCATCATGGGCGATTACCAGTATGGCAGCCAAAAGCCGCACGTTTACTTTTCTCGCGCGCGCGGCTACGCGCAGCTGGCGCTCACTCTTGACCCGGACTCCTCCGAAGCGCATGCCGCGCTCGGGCTGATCGACATCGATGCCCACGATTTGGGTTCGGCCGTGAGCGAGTTTCAGCGAGCCATCGCGCTGGATCCCTCGAACGGTCCCGCGCACGAGTGGTATGGGGTCGCGCTGATCCGTCAGGGGAATCTTCGTTTGGCCTTCGCGCAGCTGCAGGTCGCGGGCGATCTCGATCCGCTCTCCGTCTCGACGAGCGCCTGGCTCGGGAGCACCGCGTACCTCGATCGGCACTTCAACGAGGCCATTGCCTATTCGCGCCAGGCTCTTGACCTCTCGCCGCAGCGCACCGACGTTCTGACGACGATCGGCGAGGCATATGAAGCGGAGGGCAACTTTAGCCGCGCGATCGACTCGTACCGGCTCTATGCCGCTTCGTGTAAGCGCTGCCGCGCCGAGGCGTCCGCGTTGCTCGCGCACGTCTACGCAAATCAACATCACGTGCAAGAGGCGCGCGCACAGCTCGCGTTTGCCATGCTGCACGCCCAAGACGTCGAACCTGCCGACCTCGCGGCGGCCGCAGCGGCAATCGGCGATCGGACGATCGCGCTCGAGCTCCTGCGCCGCATGCGCGGACACACGATGTCGCTGATCTCGATAGAGAACGATCCGCGCTTCGACATGCTGCGCGGCGACGCGGGCTTCCGGCAACTGACGCAAGCAGGTTAGCGCGTAGCGGTGCCGAGTCTCTTCGACGCGCTCTCGGCGCGCCCGCAACTCGCACGTTCGCTGGCGGCGCACCTGCGCGACTTGGAATCGGGAACGCTAGCGCCTCGAACCCTCGAGCTCATCGCCTTAATGGTCGCGTGGCTCAACGCGTGCGAGTACTGCACCTGCGTACACGAAGAGATCGCACGCGGCCTGGGCGTCGATGAAGAAACGCTGGCGAGGCTCGGCGATTTTGCGCGTAACCCGCTGTTTTCGGATGCGGAGCGCGCCGCGCTCGCCGCGACTGTTGCGCTGACGCGCGAGCCGCGCGCGCTGCCGCCTGCGCTATGGGAGGCGCTACGGGCGCACTACGATGAGGGCGCCTGCGTCGAAGTCATTGCGGCGATCGGCCTGAATAACTACCTCAGCCGCACGATCAACGCGTTACAGCCTCAGCTGCACGCGCCATAATGCGTTCCGCGCGGATCAGCCGCGTGCCGCTCCAGCGATCGTGCAGCATGATCCG
>DATKPZ010000167.1:0-3395 GCA_035523815.1 Alphaproteobacteria bacterium | reverse complement strand
CGCCGTCTCGAGGCGCTGCTGATCGTCGGGACGCCCGACCACCTCTTCGTGCTCTCGGGAACGGGCGACGTGATCGAACCCGACGAAGGCATCGCCGCGATCGGAAGCGGCGGACCCTACGCGCAGGCCGCGGCCGCGGCGCTGGTTCGCAACAGCGGGCTCTCCGCCCCGGATATCGCGCGCAAGGCGCTCGAGATCGCCGGCGAAATCTGTATCTACACCAACGACGACATCACGGTTGAGACACTTCCATGACTACAGCGCTTCCCGATATCGCCGGGCTCACGCCGCGTCAGATCGCGGTCGAACTCGACAAGTACATCGTGGGCCAAGGCAAAGCCAAGCGCGCGGTTGCGATCGCGCTGCGCAATCGCTATCGGCGTGCCAACGTGCGCGAGGATTTGCGCGATGAGATCACGCCCAAGAACATTCTGATGATCGGGCCGACCGGCGTCGGCAAAACCGAGATCGCTCGCCGTCTCGCGGGACTCGTCGGTGCGCCGTTCGTCAAAGTCGAGGCGACCAAGTATACCGAAGTCGGGTACGTCGGCCGCGACGTCGAGTCGATGGTTCGCGATTTGGTCGAGGCGGCGATTCGCATGGTGACCGAGGAGCGCCGCGGTGAGGTCGAGGAGCTTGCGGAGAAAGCCGCGGTCGAGCGTTTGATCGATGCGCTCAATCCGGAAACGGCGACCCGGCAGAGTGCCGCGGCGAATCCGTTTGCAGCGACGTTGGGATCGATCTTTGGAAATACCGCGCCGCAGCCCCAGCCGCAGCCGCCGCCCGGACCGCCGACGGATGTCGCGCGGGTTCGCGATCAGGTGCGCGCTGAAATCGAGCGCGGATTCTACGACGTGCGCTTGATCGAGATCGAGATCGAGGAAACTCCCAGCGTGCCGATCGGCATGCTCGGCGGCATGGACCAGGGCGGCGCGGACCTGGGCGAGATGCTCGGCGGTCTGATTCCGAAACGCAAGACGCGCAAGCGCGTCACCGTCGCCGAAGCGCGGCGAATTTTCACCCAAGAAGAAGCGGCGAAGTTGATCGACCACGATGCGGTGAAGCGCGAGGCGCTGCGCCGCGCGGGTGAAGACGGGATCATCTTCATCGACGAGATCGACAAGGTCGCGGGGCGCGAAGGCTCGCGCGGCGGGCCGGATGTCTCGCGTGAAGGCGTGCAGCGTGACATTCTTCCGATCGTCGAAGGCAGCACGGTGACGACCAAACACGGAACGGTGAAGACCGATCACGTGCTCTTCATCGCGGCCGGCGCCTTTCACATCAGCAAGCCGTCCGACCTCATCCCCGAACTGCAGGGACGCTTCCCGATTCGGGTCGAGCTCGACTCGCTCACGGCCGAAGACTTCAAAACGATTCTCACGCAGCCAAAGAACGCGCTCATCGAGCAGTACCGGGCCCTGCTCGCGACCGAAGGCGTGACGTTGACCTTTACCGAGGATGCGATCGAGCAGTTGGCCAGCTTTGCGATGCAAGTCAACGAGCAGAGCGAGAATATCGGTGCGCGCCGTTTGCACACCGTCCTCGAGCGGCTGCTGGAAGACGTGAGCTACGGCGCACCCGAGGAGCGGGGCGACGTCACGATCGACGCGGCGTACGTGCGCGAGCGCCTCAAAGACGTCGTCGAGAATGCCGATCTCTCCGGGTACATTCTCTAGGAATTCTCATCCGTAGCCCAGGAAGGTGACGGTAGGATGGTGCCATGCTGAGTCTGCGCAATCTTTTCGCCGGTTTTGGTCTGGGGCTGTGCGTGCTTGCGTTTGCCGCTTGCGGCGGCGGCGGGAGCTCGGTCACGTATCCGCCGGTCGGACCAACGTGCTCGCCCGGAACGTCCGTCCAGATGATCTACCCGATTCCGGGCGCAACCGCCGTTCCCGATAGCCCGCAACAGTTCGTGTTCGTCGTCGCTTCGCCGCTCCCGAACAATTGGAACGTGTATTTCAACACGCAGAACACGTTCAGCAACAGTTCCGGCTACTACACCAACGCCGGCATGCAAACGATCACCGCAGGACAGGTTCCCTCTCCCTCGGCCACGCCGGCGATCGCGAATCCCTACTATCAAAGCGTCACGCTCGCGGCCAGTCTAGCCTCCGGCACGACCTGGTACGTGTGGCTCAACAACGCGACGGCCTCGAATAATTGCGCCCCGCTCGGGCCGCTCGGAAGCTTTACTACGCTCTAACCGGGGGCGGCAAGGGAAGCCCGGCAGAGGGCTTGTAAAATAGCGGCCCATGCCCTATCTCCGCGAGATCATCACGGACGGTCACCCCACGCTCCGCAAGGTCGCCAAAAAGGTCGACCCCAAGGAGCTTGACGACCCGCTCTTTCAGCAGCTCATCGACGATATGTTCGAAACGATGTACCATGCGCCGGGCGTCGGTCTTGCCGCGCCGCAGGTCAACGTCTCCAAGCGCATGTTCGTCATCGACGTCAACGACGACGAGCACGAACCGGCCGTGGTCATCAACCCGAAGATCGAGCTTGCGGAAGAAGAAGTCGAGCTGACCGAGGGGTGCCTCTCCGTTCCCGGATACGTCGGCGAGATCACGCGGTACCATCGCGTGGCGGTGAGCGGTCTCGATCGCAACGGTGAGAAGATCCGGCTCGAGGGCGAGGGACTCTTCGCGCAGTGCTTGCAGCACGAGATCGACCATCTCAACGGTGTGCTGTACATCGACAAAGCCAAGAACGTCCGCCTGCCGCAGACCGACGAGGAACGCGAAATAGCCGAAACGGCCGAAGCGTAGTTGCGTACGCTGTTCTTCGGAACGAGCGCGTTCGCCGTTCCGAGTCTGCACGTCCTTGCCGAGAAAACCGCGCTCGCCGGGGTCGTGACGCAGCCGGATCGTCCGGCCGGCCGAGGCCACAAGCTCCAGTCGACTCCGGTGAAGCTCGCGGCCCGCGAACTCGGGCTGCGCGTCTACGAACCGGCCGCGCTCAAAGGCTTGGCCGAGCAGTTCGCGCCGACTGCGTTCGATCTCTTTGCACTCGCCTCGTACGGCAAGATTCTGCCGCAGGCGCTGCTCGATCTCCCGGCGCTGGGCGCGCTCAACGTGCATCCGTCGTTGCTGCCGAAATATCGCGGCGCGACGCCGATTCAGAGTGCATTGCTCGCCGGAGAGACACGCACCGGCGTTTCGATCATGTTGATGGACGCCGGCATGGACACCGGCGACTTGGTATTGCAAGAGCCGGTCGAGATCAACGCCGACGACGACTACGGTGCGCTCGAAGATCGCCTGGCGCTCTTCGGCGGCGACTTGCTCGGCGACGCCATCGATCTCGCGCAGCGCGGCCCGCTGCCACGGCACCCGCAGACCGGCGAGCCGAGCGCGACGCGCCCGATTCGCAAAGACGATCTGCTCATCGACTGG
>DATKPZ010000166.1:0-7743 GCA_035523815.1 Alphaproteobacteria bacterium | reverse complement strand
ACTGGGTGCCCTCGGTTCAGTGGGCCCGGCGATGTTGCTCGCCGACATGATCGTTGCCGCAGTAGCCTCAACGGCCAAAGAGAAACGCTTCGACCTCGACCAGCGCGAAGAAGAGGCGCTGTTCGCGGCGATTGCGCTACTCTTGGCCCTGAGCGGCCCCGGAAGCATCTCCGCCGATTCGGCGCTCGGCATTCGCGCGTTCGATCGCGCGTGGCTGCGATATCTAGCGGTCGCCGGCGCGCTCGGCGGCGCCGCATTCATGCTTGCTCAACGCACAACGCCGTAACCGTACGCCACGAACGCCGACAAGAGCAGCAGAACGATCGGCGCCGGCGCGGGCTCGTGGGCCCGCAAATGATATCCGATCGCGAGCAGCATGATCGCCGCGAGTCCGACGGCCGCCCAGACGCTCACGACCGGAGCGATGTTGAGCGCGGTCGGCAGCACGACGCCGATTGCGCCAGCCACTTCAGCAATACCGATGACTCTGGCAAACCCGCGCGAGACAGGTGCTGATCCCGTCTTGGCTATCGCCGACGCGTACCGGCCGTAGGTCAACGCTTTAAATGCTCCAGCTCCCAAAAAAGCTACCGCCAACAGCCCTTGGGCGATCCACAGCGCAACGTTCATCAGAGACCCCTTTCAAAATTGCCCACCCGCTCACGGGACGGTCGCGCGGCGCGAAAGGTGACGCGAGCCGCCTCGCGACAGGGCGACCGGGCGTCTCTCAAGGAATGGTGGCGCATGGAGAACCGCGCCACCGGCAAAGCTGTAAATCTTCAAGAGAAATTCGCCTTGTTCACCGAGCACTGGGCGCCCAAGGTCATCGCCGAGATGAACGACTACCAGTTCAAGGTCGTCAAGCTCCAGGGCGATTTCATCTGGCACGATCACCAAGAAACCGACGAGACCTTCATCGTGATCGAGGGACGCCTGCGTATCGATTTTCGCGACGGCGCGGTGGAGGTCGGTCCGGGAGAAATGTACGTCGTCCCGAAGGGCGTCGAGCACAAGCCGTACGCGGAGCATGAAGTGAAGCTGATGCTCATCGAGCCCCGCGGCGTGCTCAACACCGGCGATAGGGGCGGCGATCGGACCGCGCTGAACGACGTCTGGATTTAGGGAGAGCCATGCAACGTTCGTCTTTTCTTGCCGCGGCGGTTCCGCTTGCCGCGTGCACCACGGCTGCTTGCGGCAACGCCGCGGGGGGCATCGGTTTGGTGGAAACCGCCGAACAATTCGACGCTCGGGCCTTCCAGAAGGCCGTCGCGACCACTGCCGAGTTCCGGCAAGTGTGGGATGCCGCCGAACTGCAGCCGCGCATCCTCGGTGGAGTAAAAAACAGCCTCAACGGCTTGCAGTTTGGTTTCAGCGTTGCGCCGGCGAATATCGCGACGGCGTTCGTGGCGCACAACACCTCGAATCTTCTTCTCTATGACGATGAAGCGTGGTCGACCTATCTGCTCGGTCAACTGTTCGGCGTCAAGGATCCGACCGGGGCGACCGTGCAAACGAACATCTTTGCGCCCAGTCGAGCGTCAAGCTCGAGCCAGGATCCAAGCGATCTTCACGGCTTCTATCAAGACGCGTCCATCACCACGCTGCAACGGCGCGGCGTCCACTTCTTCGTCTGCAACACCGCTTTGGTCGAACAAGCCTCGGCGATCGTTCGCGCGGGAGCTACCCGCGAAACGCCGCAAGACGTCGCGAACAACCTGCGCGCGCACGTGCTTCCCGGCGTGATGCTCGTTCCATCCGGTGTGGCGGCCATCGCCTTTCTGCAAGGGCGCTACCACTACACCTACGCGAGCGGCGCTTAGAGCGAGCCGGCGTCGACGGCGATGCCGTGGCGGACCACGTAACCGCCCACGTTCTTGCGATCGTAATAGATGCCGCGTACGGTGATCGTCTGCCCTGCGGCGATGGCGGGTGAGCCGAGCACGAACGCGCGCACACAGCGCGTCGCGCAGAGTGAAAATTGCACGTACGGCCGTCCGTCGCGCAGCCGGAACGCGTGCGGATGCTCGACCCGGCCGGTCAGTTCGACGCGCTGACCGCTGTAGGCGCGCGGAGCCGACAGGATGTTGTCCATCGTCGTGGCGCCGGTCGCCACCGGAATCAACGCCAGCAGCAAGATCGCGATCGTTCTCATAGCTTCAGCACCCCGATTGCGCCGGTGTCGTTCTCGGTAAACCAAATATTGCCGTCGGGTCCTACCGTGATACCCTGCGGGCCCGCGTTCACCGTTGGAACCACATATTCGGTAATCGCGCCCGCGGTGGTGATACGTCCGATGGCATCATCGCCGCAATCCGCAAACCACAGCGCACCATCAGGCCCCGCAGTGATGAAGCCGATCTGCGGAGTCGAGCCGGAGACGGGATATTCCGTGAGGTTCCCCGAGGCATCCATGCGCCCGATCGTATCGCCTTCGGCGAACCACATCGCCCCGTCGGCGCCGGCGCTCATGAACCCCGGAACCTCAGATGTCGACGCCGCAAACTCGCTCGCGACGCCGCCGGAAATGCGCCCGATTTGCAGGTTGCCAAAATCGCTGAACCATACGGCGCCGTCGGCTCCAAGCGCGACGCCATACGGTGCTCCCGAGTTCGGCGTCGTGATTTCGGTCAGCGTTCCCGTCGAGGTCTGAATGCTGCCCACGACCGGGCCGCTGCACTCGCTGAACCAAATGTTTCCGTCGAGTCCGGCCGCAAAGGCATTGGTATACTCTTGACTCTGTCCGCTGAACACGCTGATCGTTCCGGACGTCGTAATTTTTCCGACCAGATTGGTATCGTAGTCCCCGAACCACACGTTGCCGTCCGGACCGAGTGTGTCGCCCCAGGGCGAGCTGAATCCGTCCCCGACGAGCAGGTGCTGCGTGTATCCGGTGCCGTCCGGTTTTATCGAGCTGATCGCCGCGGTCGTCGCCTCGGTAAACCACAAATTCCCATCCGCACCGGTCACGATGCCGATGGGTCCCTGCGCCGCCGTCGGATACTCGGTGATCGCCGGACTGCTGCCGCTGTTGAAGCTGCGAACGGCGTTCGTCACGTTCACGGTAAAGCTCACCGTGCCGTCGCTGATCGCAAGGCTACAGCCGCTGGTTGAGACTTGCGTTCCGCCGACGACGAGCAGCGTCGCGCTCGTCCCCGTCCCGACGATCGTTCCAACGCTCAAGACATTGCTGCAGCCGGACGGCGCGGCGGTATATGTCGTCCCCCCCGCCGCACTCGGCTCCGAGATCGACAAGATGTGCTGTCCCTGCGGATACGTGTTGAGTTGCGCCGGAGAAGGCGAGTAGAACACCGTCGGATTGGTGACGAACAGCACCGGGGCGAGCGCCAGCGACTCCGTGGTCGCTCCGCCTTGACCACCCACGGCCGTTGCCGTCAGCGTCACGGTGGCCGCGTAGCCGGAGACGCCGCCGCCGTCATAGACCGCCTGTACCGTATCGCTTGCTTTCGTGAGCGTAACCGACGCAGCCGGCGTTCCGCCGTTGAGCTCCAAGAGCGTGTGACCGCTGCCGCCGCTCTCGTTCACGGTCGCCGAGATTGGGTTGGCATAGGGAGCGTTCGACGCGCCCGCGGTTATCGGATTGTTCCCGAAGTCGGTCGGTGCAACCACCAGCGCGACCGTGTGCGTGTGGCCATCAGCGGCCTCCTTGACGGTCGCCGTGCTTCCGCTAAACCCGGCGATCACGGCACTGACCGCCGCTGAGACCGTATTCGTAACTCCCGCAGCGATCGTTTCGGTCGCGCCCGCGACGCCCAGCACGTGCGCCGTTGCCGGGATCGCACCGCTCACCGGCGCCGCATCGTAAATCGTGAACACAAAATCGTCGGATCCTGCCGGAGCCGTAATCCCGATCGTGCAGCTTCGTCCGCCCGAGACCGTGGTGCACGCACCGCTGCCCGCCGAAATGTCGGTTGTCGAGCTGCCGAGCGGTGTTGTGTGCGCGGTATCGCTGTGCGCGTAGGTGGTTGCGACGGCGCCGTTCGCGCTGGGCGACACGAAGGCGCGACGCTTTGCGGCGCCCGCGGCTGAGGCACTGGGAATCATCAACGTAAACGCGACGTTTGCCTGCTTGTCCGCTCCGCCGCCGCTTGGTGCAGCGGGAATCGAACCGGCTCCCGAGCCGGAACATCCCGCGGCGCCGAA
The DNA here is from genome assembly GCA_035523815.1 of Alphaproteobacteria bacterium. Lineage (GTDB taxonomy): Bacteria > Vulcanimicrobiota > Vulcanimicrobiia > Vulcanimicrobiales > Vulcanimicrobiaceae > Aquilonibacter. Next base: position 3,582 of record DATKPZ010000166.1, on the reverse strand, counting down.
CGCTAAAGCGACCGCGAGGGCAAAAGCGACTCTGCGGATCATGCCGCCTGTTTTCCACTTCGTGCGCGTACACTCCCGCGAATCGGCGCAGGGCTATGCGCTCGTAGCGGATAACGCAAATACCATGAACCGGCTCGCACTGATGCCCGCGGTTTTTCTTTTCGTGGCGCTCGGCGCATGCACGCCGTCGTACGTTGTGCCACACAGCGGGGTAACGCCGGTCATCACGTTGCCCGGCGGCGCCGCCGGCACGGCCCTCGCTCTTGATGCAGCGAACCAGACCGCGGTCGTCACAGTCAGTGAAACCGGTTACAGCGGAACGTTCACGGCGCAATCGAGCGCGACCGCCGTTGCGACCGTCTCCCCTGCTTCGGGAACCAGCTTCACCGTCACCGCCATCGGCGCCGGCACCGCAACGGTTTCGTTCGTCGACGCTTCCGGCAACGTGGCGCAACTCACCGTGACGGTAACGATTACGGGCGGCGTCGTGAGTCTTACGACACGAACAGCTCTCGTTCCGTATTCTTGATGTTGCTCGCGTCGAACGAAGATTGCCACCAAGCAGCGCTCGACGTGTTTCCTTGCAAAAGCAGCGGCTGGGTCTGCGTGGCGTTCTGCTCGTAAGCGCGGAACTCGTAGTGATCGACGAGCTTTACCGCTTCAACCGCGTAACAAACCGCCACCGCGGGATCGCGGATCTCGAGCAGATTGTCGCCGTTGCTCTGTTCGCCGCCTTCGGCCAGATTTGAGGAACCGCAGTACACGATGGGGTTCGCGCCGTTGAAATCGATCACCACGAACTTGTGGTGAATCACTTGCCCCATTCCCCCGTTCCATTCGGCGGTGAACGGGGGCGGAACGTGAGCTTTGAGATAGCCGAACGGCACGAGCAAGCCGTTCGCGCTGCCCGATTTATAGTATTTCACGCCCGTGGTCGTCTGCGTGACGCCGTAGGAAAAAATATCCGTGCGTTTCATCAATGTCGTCAGCTCCTGCATTACGGCACCTCCGCCGGAGAGTTCCATCACCGCAAAAAGCACCGAGCTTTTTGCATTCGCAATCGCCGCGGCGACACGGTCGAGCGAAACCTCACCGGTTTTGTGCGGCGCAAACGACACGCTGAAGGCGGGAATGCCTGGCCCCTGGGCGTCAAACCACTCCGACGCGATCTCGGAATCCTGGAACTGCGCCATGTCACCCCAGGCTTCGTCAAAGGCTTGGCCGTAAAGCCCGGCAACCTGCGGATCGTCGATCGTGATAACGCTGTTGGATTGCACGTACAGACCGCGCACGGAAAAATTCGCGGAACCGGTGAGAACGCGAATCGCGCTGCCGGATGCGTCGCGCTCGATCACGCACTTGTCGTGCGCATAGCGCTTGAAGTGTCCGCGCCGCAGATCGACCCCGGCCTTGGTCAGCAGCGCCGCGGAGAGCACCTCACGGGCCGTCGGCTTGGTATGGAGCGTCGCATTGTCTAAGATCATCCGCACGGGCAACTTGGCCTGCGCCTGCTGCGCGACGAACTTGATGAAGTCCGGCTCGTCGAGATCGTAGGCGAAGACGTCGAAGCCGTGCCCATCGTCCTTGCACCGCTGCGTGAAGCTTGCCAGCAGCGCGCGCGCCCGTGCGCCGAGCCACTCGTACAAGACCCGCCACGTCACCGGCGGGCTGGATTTCGGCACATCCGTGTCGGTGTCGTAATTCACGGAGTTGTCCGGTCGAAGTTCGCGCACTTGACCGTAGCGGTCGGCAAAATCTTGCGACGAGATATAGCCGCGGGTAAAGGCGAGATCGAAGTTCGAAAAGAGCGGGCCGCCGAGCTGGATATCAAACGTGACGCCGTACTTTGGGCCGAGCTGTGCCCCCGCGAAGTATATCGCTTCGATTTTATAGGTCAGCGCCGAAGCGGGGTCCGGCGGAAAATCGACCCACCGGAACTTCTGAAAGGGCGAAAGGTTCGAGGGCGCCTCGTCCTTGAGTTGTTGGGCAGGATCCTTGGTCGCGTAGGCGCCTTTGCTCGCGTCGAATCCCAGCCGGTTCTTCACGTAGGTGAGGTGATTTGCATCCGGCCCGCGAGCAATCGCAAAGCCGGCGAGGCCGGCACACGCCGCTTCCGGAAGATTCATTGCGAGCATGACGCACTCGTCGCCACGGTAGGCCTTGACCGTGAAATCGCGATCGTGAACGACGATCGAAGACGCATTGCTCATCGCGGCACCCCCAACTAGAACCCTAGCAAGGGCGCCTTAAGGTCACAAGTCCTGCCGAGTGGACTACGGGTCTGCGGGCTAGAGCTTGTCGTCGAACGCGCGCAAGCGTTCGGTCATCACCGTCATCACCTCGATAGCAAAGTACGGATTCCTGGTGAGCAAGAACAGGAACCGCTTGCGATCGATGACGGCGACGCGCACGTCGGTCTTCGCGACGACATCGGCGCTGCGCTTCTGCCGATCGATCAGCGCCATCTCGCCAAAGACACCGCCGGGGCCGACGGTTTCGAGGATTTTGCCCCGCAGACTGATCTCGACCTCGCCGCCGAGGACCACATACATCTCCTCACCGCTCTCGCCGGCGGTGAAAAAGCGGTGCCCAGCCGGGAGCCGCTGCGTACCCGTGTCGGTCGCAAAAATAGAAAGATCGGCCATTGGAGAAGAGTTTGGGGCCCATGCTCGCAAGCCTCCAGCGCCATCGCAACTACCGCCTCTATTTTGCCGGGCAATTCGTCTCACAAATCGGCACGTGGTTGCAAACCGCGGCGCAAGCCTGGCTGATTCTGGAACTCACGCACTCCGCGCAAGCTGTCGGCGTCTTGGGATTTTTCTTCTACGGGCCGTACGCCGTCCTCGGCCTCGTCGGGGGCGCCCTCGCCGATCGCTGGGACCGCCGCAAAACATTGCTCGTGTCGCAGGCAGCCATGGCCGTGTGCGCACTGCTGCTGGCCGCCGCGGTCTACACGCACGTCGCAGCGGTGTGGTTGATCGACGCGATCGCCTTCGTGCGTGGGGTCGTCCTGGTCTTCAACAGTCCGAGCCGTCAAGCACTGATGGTGCAGCTGGTCGGACGATCCGAACTCGGCAACGCCATCGCCCTCAACTCGAGCTTGAACAACGCGACGCGGATCGTCGGCCCTGCGCTGGCCGGCATTCTGATCGAGACGACGGGTCTGGGGATGTGCTTCTTGCTCAACGCGATCAGTTTCATCCCCGTCATTTGGGCGATTGCGGCGATGCGCACGAACGAATTCCATCCGCAGGCGGAACACCGGCGCAGCGGGACCTTACTCGAATCCATACGCGCCGGTCTGCACTACGCTCGCCACACCAAAACGGTAGCCGTCGTGCTCTCGATGATGTTCGTCGTATCGTTCTTTGCGATCAATTTCAACGTGCTGCTGCCCGTACTCGCACAACAAACATTGCACGGCGACGCTCGGACCTATGGATGGATCGCCGCCGTTTTCGGACTTGGCGCCCTGATCGGCGCCCTCATCGCCGCATCCCGGGCGCGCGCGTCGCGGACGCTGCTGCTCGCCGCGTGCTCGGTCTTCGGCGTCGCCCAATGCGTGCTCGCGATGCAGCAGCG
>DATKPZ010000165.1:0-4014 GCA_035523815.1 Alphaproteobacteria bacterium | reverse complement strand
GCCGGGCTTTTCGTCGTAGAAATCGCCGAGAAACGGATTGTCCTCGCAGTCGAAGACGCGCCGCGCGTGCAGCTGCTCGGCCAGCACTCGCGCCAGCGTCGACTTGCCCACGCGAATCGGTCCCTCGATCACGATGTAGCGCGGCGGCTTAAAGGCCGGCTCGCCGGAGGCGCCCTTGCCGCTTTTCTTGCTGGCGTCGCCCGCGCTGAAATTGAAAGAGGGTGTTTCCGCCATGGCGCGCGATTATAACAAATGCGCTCGCCTAGCCTCATAGCTGTCATCCCGACAGAGGCCGCATTTTGGCCGACGAGGGATCTGCTTTTGCCCGGTGTGTTCTTGCCCTTGTAGTGGGGTGAGGCTTTTGCTGGCCGATTTGGGCCCCTTGCTTGCTTTTCGCATACGCCCCTACTAATATGTATGTACAGGACGGCAGTTACGAATATGAGATTTGCCTGGGACGAGCAAAAGAGCCGGCGCAATCTCGCCAAGCACAAGGTGAGCTTCGAAACCGCAAAACTCGTGTTCGACGATCCTCGCGCAGTCAGCCGGCTGGATCGCGTGGAAGATGGCGAGGAGCGGTGGCAAACGTTGGGGCTTGTTGGCAGCATCGTGGTTCTCCTCGTAGCCCATACCTCTCGGGAAGAGGACGGCGAAGAGGTGATCCGAATCATCTCCGCCCGGAAGGCGACGGCCCACGAAAGGACGATCTATGAGCAAGGCGGCTAAAAAGCAGAAGAGAGAACTGAGGGATCTCGTCGCGCTGCGCGATTCGCAAATCGATTTGTCCGATGTGCCCGAGGTGCGCGACTGGAGCCGTGCGGTCGTCGGAAAATTCTACCGGCCGATCAAGAAATCGCTCACGATTCGCCTCGACGCGGATGTGCTCGCCTGGCTCAAGGCCCAGGGACGCGGTTATCAGACTCGAATCAACAAGCTTTTGCGCGCCGCGATGGAAGGCCAGTCGCACCGCCGCAGGGCGTAGATTTCTCCGGGCCTGTCCGTTTTCTGTACTTCGGGGCAATCCCCTCAGCGCGGTTTCGTGCTAACGTCGTTTGAGTTATGCGCGAAGAGATTACGTCCGGCAGCCGGCTGCAAGTCACGAGCGACGATAGCTTCGGTTTGCTTTGGGTGGCAGCGCCGGAGGCGCGGTTGCGGTTAGCCCGATACGAAGCCCGCCTGCCGGCGAGGCAGGCGCAGCGGAGTGCCGGGAACGGGAAGGCCAGACGCGAAAGTCCCGGAGGGACGATTGAATCACTTGGCCGGGACGCGCGGAATTACAGCGGAAGCGAGTTGCTCTCACGGGCTCGCGGCCGCTCTTTCGCATCGCGGATCGCACGATTTCTAATCGACATTTGGCGATTAGAAACGGCTGTAAGCCGTTGGAAACACACGATGCGGGTACGTTCTAATCGACACTGTTGCGGCACCCCTCGCGCGGCGGTTTCCGGCGCGATTTTGGCTCTCGCTTTTGCGTTTTCGCTGCTCGCGGCTTCGTCCGCGCGGGCGCAGAGCGGCGTGAGCGGCAGCTTCGCGGTCGACATGCGCGATCTGGTCGCTACGCCGGTTGTGCCCGGCTACGAGAAGCAATTGTCGCAAGCAATTGCCTACGAGGTTGCGGCGCTGCATCCGGAGGTCGACAATCTTGGCGACGTGACCGTCACGATTGGCAGCGGGGCGCCGCACCGGCTGATCGTCACGCCGATCGACGAGCCGGGCTACGTCGTGAGCGGGATCACGGACGACGGCTATTTGCGGCTGCAGCGCCTGCCGCAATCGGGACTGCCGCCGATTTTCAACGAGCTGTATTCCGCGCAGCCGGTGAAAGTCGGCACGGCCAACGGCAAGTGGATCGACGGCGTGGTCGCCGGCATTTCCGTGCATCTGCACCGCACCGACGAACCCAGCCCATCCGCGAGCGACATCGACAACATGTACGTCGACATCGGCGCAAGCTCCGTCGCCGAAGTGCGAAAGGCGGGCGTCGATTTGCTGAGCCCGGTGGCGATCGACCGCGCCGCGGGCGCGCTGAGCGACACCGAAATCGCGGGCGCATCGATCGGGGACAAGTTCGGCGCGGCGGCAGTACTCGAAATGCTGCGCGAAATCGATCCGTCGAAAATCAAGGGCACGCTCACCGTCGCATTCGTGGCGCAGCAATGGGTCGGCGGGCGCGGGCTGCAGCGCGTGCTGAATACCGAGCACGCGGGCGAGATGATTTACGTCGGGCGGCTATTGCCCGGCGGCGCCGCAACCGGAATGGAGGGCGTTCATCGCGCTCCGCGCCGAGCGCCGGGCGATGGCGTCCTGCTCGGCTACGAAGCGACGAACGGGATCCCCGCCGGGCTGGCCACGGATCTCAAGCAGCTCGCGGATGCAAACAAGATTCCACTGGCGATCGACTACTCGGCTCCGATCATTCCGGCAAGCTACCTTCCGCTGCCGGCGATGCCGGCGCAATGGGTTCACCTCGGCATCGCAACCGCGTGGGCGGATACGCCCGCGGAAGTGGTGAGTTCCACCGATCTGCGGGCGATGATTGATTTGCTCAGAGCCTATTTCGGGAGCGGCCCGGAGGTACCAGAGAAACGCACGTACATTGAGTGCTGTGGTCTCGCGCCTGGCGAGGCGGGGCCCCCGACAACGGTTCAAACTCTACAACGGCTTACTACGACCTACGGTGCAAGCAATCACGAGGGACCCGTCCGCGAAGCAGTCAAAGAGCTGCTGCCGAAATCGGCGAAGCCTGAAACCGATGACGCCGGAAACTTGATTCTGCATCTGGGCAATGCTCCCGCGGGATCGAAGACGCCGAAAATCCTTGTCGTCGCGCACATGGACGAAATCGGCTTCCAGGTGAAATCGATTTCGAACGACGGGCGGCTCGAGGTGGAAACGCTCGGCGGGATGGACCTGAGTTTCTACGAAGGTCATCCGATGCTGGTGCACACATCGACCGGCGACCGCGACGCGATCATGGAATTGCCGCCCAACTGGGACGAAGCGAATTTCACGTGGCCGGCGGAATCGGAGCAGGCGATCCGCGTCGATGTGGGCGCGCGCACACCGAAGGAAGTGGCGAAGCTCGGGATCAAGGTGGGCGACTCGATCACGATTCCGAAAAAATATCGCGCGCTGCTGGGCACGCGCGCGAATGGGCGGAGCTTCGACGATCGCGTGGGCGACACGGCGCTGATCTCCGCCGTGTGGGCGCTGGGAAATTCGGTGAAGGATCGCGACGTGACGTTCGTCTGGTCGACGGGCGAGGAGCTCGGGCTCGACGGCGCCGAAGCGGTGGCGAAGCGCCTGGCGGCCGAGGGACGCACGCCGGATTACGTCTTCGCGGTCGACACGTTCGTGAGCTCGGATTCGCCGCTCGAATCAAAGCGCTTCGCCGACGCGCCGATCGGGAAAGGCTTCGTGATTCGCGCGATCGACAGCTCGAACATCGCGCCGCGCGACGCCGTCGAGCGGGTGATCGAGCTGGCGCGCGCGAATCAGATTCCGGTGCAATATGGAGTAACCGCCGGCGGCAACGACGGAGCGACGTTCGTCCCGCACGGCGCGGTGGACATCGCGCTGGGCTGGCCGCTGCGCTATTCGCATTCGCCCGCCGAGGTAATCGACACGCGCGACGTGGACGCACTGGCGCGCATTATCGAGGTGATCGCGAGAAGCTGGTAGCCGCAGGGGCGATGCGCGTGAAAAATCGGGGCCCGGTGTTATACTCGCGCCGTTTGCGCGATGAGAGACTGAGAGGGCGGCCGCCTAAGAGCGAGGCGGGCGGCACGAAGCCGCTCCTCCTTCGGCAATGCTTCGGAGGGCAGGCAACGACGAGACATGAGGTGATGATATGAGTCAGGCAACCGCGGCAACGAGCAATCCTTTGGATCCACTTCTGTTCAAGCCGGAGGCGATCGCGCCGGAGACTTTGGCGGCCAATGAAGCGTTTCGCAAGGCCACATCGGCCGGGCCCGAGTGGTGGGATATCGGCGCGGCGGCGTTTCGCGAGATGCG
>DATKPZ010000164.1:0-8291 GCA_035523815.1 Alphaproteobacteria bacterium | reverse complement strand
CGGCATGGTCTATCAGCCGACGGATTATGTTTCACACGTGACCGTCACCGGGAACAACGGCATACCCACGCCCATGACGGTGCGCGTCAACCATCCGATCGACGTCGACGGCACGCTCTACTACCAGGCGAGCTACGGCTTTGCGATGCGCCTGGGCATCACGCACGACGGGAAGGACGTACCCTCGCTCTCGCAGCGCGTCTTGCTCGAGGGCGAGAGCCTCGAGATTCCCGGGACGCGCCTGAGCGTGAGCTACGATCGCTTCGTGCCGACCGTCGATCGCGCGAGCGGCATGCCCTCGGCCGACCCGCGCGTCAACGATCCCGCCGTCATTCTCACCGTGAGCGACGCCGGACAGCCGGGTCAAAGCGCGATCGTGCCGCTGCATACCTGGGTCGATTTAGGCGGAGGCTGGCGCCTCGTGCCGGGCAACTATCTGATGTACAGCGGATTCCAATATCGCTACGATCCTGGCATTCCGCTGGTAGGAATCGGTGCGCTCGTGCTCGTCGCGGGGCTCTTGATCTCGTTCTATCTGCTTCCCGCGCGGCTCTACGCGCGAATCGATCCGGCGCCGGACGGCCGCTGGACGGTTGGTTTGGCGGCAACGACCGTCAAAGGATACGACATGTTCGAATCTCAGTTCAACGGTCTGATTTCGGAATTTTCATCGGAAGAAGCGGGAGGAGCATCATGAACGGGCACTTACAGGCCGACGAGCTGCTGATGATCGTCGCGATCGCCTGCTACGTCTTCGGCGCGCTCGCGCTGCTCGTCTACTTCTTCTCGCGCGAAGCGTGGCTGCGCAATTTGGGCGCGCCGCTCGCGATCGTAGGCTGCGTCGCGCAGTTCGCGCAGCTCTTCGTGCGCTGGGAACTCACCGGCATTTGGCCTTTGCTCAACTTGTACGGGTCGCTCTCGCTCTTCGCCGCGATGTCGGTCGCGATCTATATCGGCTTCGCATGGCGTTACAAGCTGTGGTTTGCGGGCGGTTTCGTCCTCGCGATCGCCGCGATCGCGCTCGCCTACGGCGTGACGTGGAACGAAGGCACGATGCCCGCGGTGCCGTCGCTGCAGTCCTATTGGGCGAAGATCCACGTGCCGATCGTCGTTTCGTCGTACGCCGCGTTTCTGGTTGCATTCGTCTTCTCGGTGATCTATCTGATCAAGTACTACTTCGAAGATCATTTCGAAGGGAAGGGCATTCTCGCGGCGATCGGCGCTCGGCAAGGACTAACAGAAGCCTATGCGACGGCAACGCTGGCTGTGAGTGAGGGGGCCGCTGCCGGATCTGCGCCATATCGCGTCCGCCAAGACACGCCGGCCATCGACGCGGCGGCGGCCAGCGGAAACGCCACGGCACTTTGGCTCAAGTCGCTGCCCTCACTCGCGCAGCTCGACGTCATCGTGTACCGCGCCGTCGCGATCGGTTTGCCGCTCATCTCGATCGGCATCATCACCGGCGCCGCCTGGGCCAAGGAAGCGTGGGGCGCCTACTGGCAGTGGGATCCCAAAGAGACCGCGGCGCTCGCGACCTGGATCGTGTACCTCGCGTACATGCATCTGCACACGCGCAACAATTGGCGAGGACTGCGCACGAACTGGGTCAGCGTCGCCGGGTTCGCGCTGGTGATCTTCACGTATCTGGGCGTCAACATCTGGATCAGCGGCCTGCACAGCTACAAAATGTAGACGGGCTCGGCCGCGCGTCACATTTTCCGACGCGGCGGCGTCCAGGTGGCGGAGGATATTTCCGATGTTCACCTGGTTGGTCAAGCGATACCTCGACCGCTTCGAGCGCGAATGGGGCTACGACGTCGGCTACATGCGCGACGTCTTGGAAGCAGGCTCCTTCGCCGCGATAAAACCGATGATGGCGCTTTCCAAGATCTCGTCGTACCGCGCCGATTGTCCGGCCGACGCCTATTTCGCCGCCTCGCTCGTTGCCGCGCGCGCCGGAGATTGCGGCCCCTGTTTGCAGCTCGGCGTGAAGATGGCCGAGCGCGGGGGGATGCGGCCCGACCTGATCGCCGCCGTGCTCACCCACGATCGCGACGCGATGACCGACGACGTTCGCATCGCCTACGATTTCGCGCGCGCGGCGATCGCGCGCGACGGCTGGGACCAGACCGCGCGGGAGATGGTCGTCAAGCGCTTCGGCAAGCGTGCGTTGATCGCGCTCTCCTACGGCATCGCGGTCGCCGGATTCTATCCGGCTTTCAAATATGCGTACGGCGCGGCCCACGCGTGCGAGCGCATACACGTCGGGTCGACCGAGGTCGCGCCACTGCCGGTATGATCGACGCAGAGGAGCTCTTCGAGCGGGAGCGCGCACCGCTGGTGCGTCACGCCTATCGGATGCTCGGCACGATGACCGACGCGGAAGACGTCGTGCAAGACGCGTTCGTGCGCTGGCACCGCGCCGAGCGGTCGAGCGTCCGCGATCCGCATGCATTCTTGCGTGCGACCGTCACGCATCTTGCGCTCGACCGTCTGCGTGCACAGAAGCGCTCGCGCGAGACCTATATCGGGCCCTGGCTTCCCGAGCCGATCCTGGTTGACGAGAGCGCCGCACCCGAGCACGTCGTTACCGTGGCGGAAGACGTCTCGTTCGCGTTTCTGCTCGCACTCGAACGGCTCTCGCCGCTCGAACGCGCCGCCTTCCTGCTGCACGATGCGCTCGACGTGCCCTTTGCCGAAATCGCGGCGACGCTCGAGCGCAGCGAAGAGAGCGTGAGGCGTCTGGCGTCACGCGCAAGGCGCGCGATCCACGACGGCACGCCGCGGCGCATCGCACCGCCGCCCGCCGCCGACGAGCTGCGCGAGCGCTTTACCAGCGCCGTCCTCTCCGGCGACATTGCGCAACTGACCGCGATCCTTACCGAGGACGTGCGGCTCATTAGTGACGGTGGTGGCAAAAAGCCGGCCGCGATCAAGCCGTTGTACGGCGGGGATCACGTCGGGCGCTTCCTTATTGGCGTTACGCGCAAAGGCGCGGCGGGCGCCGAGGTCCGTCCTGCCAGCATCAACGGGCTTCCCGGCTTCCTTTTGGTGGCCGACGGCGCGCTCGAGGGTCTTTGGGCGCTGGAAACGCGCGGCGAGCGCATCGCCACCATCTACGTCACGCGCAATCCTGAGAAGCTGGCCGCGGTCGCAAAGGCCGCGGGTCTGCCGATCCGTTGACTTTCCCAGTAGCATCGGCGAAGAGGGCGACCGTACAATCCTTGGGAATTGGGCTAGCGGGCTAGCCCCAAGTATCAACTTTCCGGAGAGTGTACGTTGTCGAAGCAAGCTGCCGCCGCGGGTTCCCCTGAAGGGACAGCGCGTAAGATTTTTAGCGCCTATGACGATCCCGGTACGCCCGAGGAGATCAGCCGGCGCAGCTTTATGGCCAATGCCACGCTCGTGATCGGCGGCATCGTCGGCCTGGGTCTGGTGATTCCAATCGTCGGCTCGTTGATTCCGCAGGGTGCGAGCAGCAAGGGGACCTGGGCACCACTCACCGCGGACGAGTTCAAGTCGCTGCAAGAGGCGACCAACAAGCCCGTCAAACTCGATTTTGCGCTCAAGAGCAAAGATTCGTATCTGCCCGAACAATCGTCGAGCGAATACGTGTGGGGCATCAAGACCGACAAACAAAAGTTCGAATCGGCTCGCACCGATCTGCCGACGTCGGGAACGCTTCCCTACAGTGACGGAAGTTACGACGTCGTCAACATGAACTTCGTGATCTTGAGTCCCATCTGCCCTCACCTGGGCTGCCGCCCGGTGTGGAACGATCAGGCGACGCGCTTCCAGTGCCCATGTCATGGTTCGCAGTTCAACTTCGACGGCGAACACGTCGCGGGCCCCGCTCCGCGTGGGATGGATCCGCTCCCGCTGCGCGAGCAAAGCGGGGTTGCCGAAATCATGTGGATCCGCTATGAGTCGGGCGTCCCGAATCGCGTGATCATCTCGTATCAATCGTAAGGAAGGATTCGCACAGCGATGCTCAACTGGATAGAATCGCGTACCGGCTTCGTGTCGATGGCGAAGGAATTCCTCGTCGAAGATATTCCGGGCGGCGCCAGCTACTGGTACGTCTTCGGCAGCGCGACACTGTTCGCGATGATTCTGCAGATCGTCACCGGCATTTTTCTCACGTTCTTTTATGCGCCTTCCGCCAATACGGCGTGGGAATCGACGCGCGCGATCTACTTGAATCCGTGGACGCACGCGCTGCTTTCGATCCACTACTGGGGCGCGTCGGCGATGATCGCTCTCGTGTTCCTTCACCTCTTGCAAGTGCTCATCTGGGGCGCGTACAAATCGCCACGCGAACTGCAGTGGATCGTCGGCGTGCTGCTGTTTCTGGTCACGCTCGTGCTGGGCCTCACCGGATACCTCTTGCCCTGGGATATGGATGCGTATTTCGCGTCGCAAGTCTCGCTCAACATCGCAGGTCTTCCGCCGGGCGGTGAGATTCTGCAACTGATCGCGCAAGGCGGCCCGGTCATGGGAACCAACACGATCAACCGGTTCTTCGGCCTTCACGTATGGCTCATGCCCGCCGCGCTCGTGCTCTTGGTCGGCGCGCACCTGGCGATCTTCCGTCACAACGGGGCCGCCGGCCCGGTGGTCGACGACCCGCGCAAACTGCGGCCAGGGCGTTTCTGGCCGGATCAGATGTTCATGGACGGGGCCGCCTCGTTCTTCGTGTTCATCATCATCCTCGCGCTCGCAACGTTCGCGCCTCCGTTCCTCGATCAAAAGGCCGATCCAACGAACGCCGCATTCCAACCCTACCCGGCATGGTATTTTCTCTTCCTCTTCGGTCTGTTGAACTTCGTGCCGTGGCTCTTTAGCCACATTCCGTTCCTTGCCTCACAAGCCGACACGCCCTGGGTCGAGATGCTCGCGGCGATCGTCGTGCCGACGATCGGTCTGTTGATCGTCCTCTTGTTGCCGTGGCTCGACCGCAGCACGACTCGCTCGTTCGCGTCGCGCAGCAAGATACTCTGGTCCACGTTCTTCACGATCGCGGCGATCGTGGCGTTGTCGATCTACGCGCAAACCGGGATTCAAGCAAAGATCGCCGCCGGTCCGCCCTCGGAAAGCGAAGCGCAAATCCTCGCCGAGCCCGCGGAAGCCGCGACCACGACCAGCACCACGGCTGGCGGCGGCGCGAGCGCCGCAAGCGCCGCCGGCGCGCAGGTGTTCTCCCAAAATTGCACGAGCTGCCACGGAACCAACGGCCAAGGACAGCCCGGCGTGGCGCCGCCGCTCGTGAACAATCCGTTCGTCACCGGTGATCCCAAAGCGGTCATCAAGGTCGTCGAAGACGGGCTGCACGGTCAGACGATCATGGGGCAGACATACGGCGCGCAGATGCCTGCGTGGAAGAGCACGCTTTCGAAGTCGGACCTTGCGGCGGTTCTTACCTATATCCGCGGTTCGCTGGGCAGCAACAAAGCTTCGCCCGTCACGGAATCGCAGCTCTAGCAGCTCTCAGGTGCAGCGCGGGCCGTCGACCAGATAGAGTGCGCCGGTTCCGCGCGAGGTAATGAGCGTTCGCGTTCGTCCATACGTCGGATCGAATGCAGGACGCTTCAACGGTGCGACGAGCCAGATGCGATCGTACGCACAGAGCACGCTACGCGCCGGGACGCCCTCGTTGCTCCTGCGCTCTCCCGGCGGCCCGAGGACGTAGACGTGCGGTTGCGTGTAAAAAACCAATGCATTCGCGCCGCGAAAACTCTGAATCGCAACGACGTCGCCGCTCTGGCGTCGCGCCTGGATGATCGCGGCGAGTTGGGGCACGGGCTTGAACGGTTCGGCGTGCGGTAAGGCCTCCACGACAAGGATATCTACCGCGACGAGCATCGCAGCACCGAGCACGTACGGCGCGACCGCCATCGTCGAACGGCGCGCCAGCAAGATCGCGGTCACGATCGAGCCGATGCCGATGGAGGCGCCCATCTGAATCAGATCCGGCGTGACGGCCTGGGCCGAGCTACCCAGCTTGTTGTCGCGCACGAAGAGCGCAATGGCAATCGTGCACAGGCCGATGAAGATCGGGACACTCGCAGCCGAGATCACGATCGAGCGGCTCGCCCCCTTTTTGACGACCGCGTCGAAATACAACGCGACGACCAGCGCGAGCGCGGGAAACTCGAGCGCGATGTAATTCGGCAGCTTCGTCCGCGCAAAGCTAAAGAACACCAGCGGGATGACGATCCAGGTGAACGCCAAGCGCCACAGCCGCGCGAGATTCGGCGGCGTGGAAGTCGTACGCAACGCACTCACGCCATAGGCGATGCCGACCGGGAAAAACGCTATCCACGGAAAGAAGCCGAGAATCAGGACGGGCAGATAGTACCACAAAGGCCCGGATTGATTCTCGATGACGCCGGTGTACCGCCCGAACGTATAGTGCACGATCATCTGCTCGAATGCGTGCATCCCGGTATGCGCGGCGAGAGCGATCATCCACGGGGCCACGACGACCAGGAATCCGAGCGTGCCGCCGATCCACGCGCGAACGGACGGCAATCGCTGCTCTTCGTGGCGCGCGTTCCACAGCGCGTAGGGAACGATCACCAAGAGCGCGATGACCGGCGCCACCAGCCCTTTCGCGAGAAAGCCGAAGCCCGCCGCGATCCAACCGTACACGAAATAGCGATCGCGCCCGGACTCGAGCGCGCGAAACCACCAGAACACGCTGAGCGCGACCGCCATGTCGAGCAGCGCATCCATGATCGCGAGCCGTCCGATAATCGCCTGCATCAGACAACTCGAGAGGATGGCGCTCGCATAGACGCCGATTCGGGTTCCGGCTTGGCGCGCCACGGCATAGCCCGTCATGGCGCCCATCAGAATGGTCGCGATCGCCGACGGAAGACGCAGCGCGAACGACGTGAGGCCCAGAAGCTTTGCGAAGACGGCGCCGATCCAGAAGTAGAGCGGCGGCTGGACGAACCACGAGTGCCCATTGAGGTGCATCACGATCCAGTCGTGGGTCAGCAAGATCTCGCGCGCGACCTCGCCGTAGGCCGTCTCGCTATTGTCCCACAGCGTGCCGACCCCGAGGCCTGGCAGCGTGATCAGCGCCGCGATGAGTGCGCCGACAAAAGCCGCACGCGCCGGTCTCTCCATATCGTCGGACGGTGTTTGGCACCTCGGTGCGGAAGTCATCCGTTGCCCATGCTCCCGATTTCCCTGCGCGCCGATGGCCGTCGAGCGCTGATCGTCGGCGGCGGGAACGTTGCGTTCCGCAAGGCCGAGGCGTTGCTCGAGGCGGGCTTCGCCCTCACCGTGATCGCACCGTCGATCGACGATCGATTCCGCGCGTCACTCGATCGATCGGACGTGGTGCTTCACGAGCGTGCCTACGCTGCCGGCGACGTCGGCGGGGCGGATCTTGTGGTCGCCGCCACCGACCGGGACGACGTAAACGCTTCGGTCGTCGCCGACGCACGGGCCGCGCGCATCTTAGTGTGCGACGCCGCGAACCCGGAGAACGGCGATTTCACGATGCAGGCGACGGTGCGCGTCGGCGAACTGACCTTCGCGATCGACTCAGGCCGAAGCAGCCCGGCTTTTTCGCAGCGGATCGCACGCGAAATGCGCGAGTACTTCGGGCCCGCCTACGCCGCCGCTGCGCGCACGCTTGCACGCATGCGCACCTACGTTCGCACCGTCCTCGAGCCCGCGCAGCGTGGGCCCGTAATGTACGCACTTGCGAATCTCCCCGTCGACGAACTCGCGCGCATGAATCCGGTCCAGGCCGAGCACGAAGTCGAAGAAACGATCCATCGCCTCGGTCATCCCGAGCCCGTCGGCTCGCTTGCGAGAACGGTTACGTGCGCGTCGCGTGCCAGCGCCCTTGCGATGACGCAGGCGCGCCTCGTCGCCGCGGCGCTCGCGCAGCGCGGCATCGCGACCACGATCCAAACGGTTACGACCACGGGCGATCGCGAGCAAGACCGCCCGGTGAGCGAACTGGGCAGCGTGAACGTCTGGGTGAAAGAGCTGGAAGTCGCGCTGCTCGAAGGTCGCGCCGATTACGCGGTCCACTCGTGCAAGGATCTCCCCGGCGAACTCGATCCTACGATGCAGCTCGCGGCGATCTCCGCGCGCGAGGATGCGCGCGATGCGTTTTGCAGCGAGCGGTACGCAAGCTTCGACGCTCTGCCGCCTGGTGCGCTCGTCGGCACGTCGAGCGAACGCCGGCGCGCACAATTGCACGCGCTGCGCTCGGACCTTCGGTATGAGAGTTTACGCGGGAACGTCGACACGCGGCTTCGCAAACT
>DATKPZ010000163.1:0-8752 GCA_035523815.1 Alphaproteobacteria bacterium | reverse complement strand
TCAGCCAGCGTGCCGCGCTCGCCGGTGAGATCGCGCACCAAGCCGTTCGAACGAGTCTGTGCAAGCGCAAGCTGGGATTGCGCGCTCTTGAGCTGCTCGATGAGGGAGAGATTCATCAGCGAGAGCGTGACGGCAACGGCGAAGCAGACGGCGGCAACCAAGTAGGCCGGCCACACGATCGGCCGTCGAGCACGCGATTGTGGATCCACGGAGCCATGCTTCGCCTCGGCGAAGTTTCGGCCATGCAGGAATTGGTTGAGCGCTTGCGCACGGCAAGCTCGGTTCTCGTGTTAACCGGGTCCGGCATCTCCGCAGAGAGCGGGCTCCCCACGTTTCGCGGGTCCGGCGGTCTGTGGCGCTCACATCGCGTGGAGGAGCTCGCGTCTCCGCAAGGGTTTGCGCGCGACCCGCAACTGGTGTGGACGTGGTATAACGAACGCATTTCGGTACATCGCCAGGCGCAGCCGAACGCCGGGCACTACGCGCTCGCGTCGCTCGAAGAGCGCTATCGCGATTTTACCCTGGCGACGCAGAACGTCGATTCGCTCCATCTGCGTGCCGGCTCGCGGAACGTTCTCGAGTTGCACGGTGCGCTGCGATCGGCGCGTTGTACGGGATGCGACGCGCGTGAAACGCTCGATGCTCGCGGACTCGCGCCCGAGCGCATCGAGCACGACTGCGGCGGTCGCATGCGCCCCGACATCGTCTGGTTTGGCGAGTCCCTGCCGCGCAGCGCGTGGGAGCGAGCGCGCAGCGCGGCCGATCGCGCCGAGGTGATCCTCGTGGTCGGGACAAGCGCGGTGGTCTATCCGGCCGCGGCTCTGGCGATGGGTGAGCGAGCGTTCGTTGCCGAGATCAATCCGGAGGAGACGGCGATCAGCGACCGGGTCGACTGCGTCGTACGCAGCACAGCAGCGCAAGCGCTCCCCAAGCTGATCGATTCGCTTTGAATCCATGACCGCCGCGCCGATACAGAGTCTATGAGTCTATCACGAGCCCGCTTTATCGTTGCCTCGAGTCTGGGTGCAGGCGCCGCGGTGCTGCTCGAGCGATTGGTCGCGCGCGCGGCGAGCGCCGATCCGGGTGATCTCGACACGCTCAATGCCGCGATCGAACTCGAGCGCGCCGGCATCAAAGCCTACGACGACGCCGCATCGACCAAGTTACTCTCGCCCAAAGTGCTGCCGGTCGCGCTGCTTTTCAAGCGCGATCACCAGACCCATCTCGCGGCGCTGATTGCCGCGGTCGAAAGCGGCGGCGGAACCGTCACGGATAAGACCGCGCACATCGACTATCCCAAGCTTGCGACCGAGGGAGACGTGCTCGCGTTCGCACAGGTCGTCGAGGAAAAGGCCGCAAGCACGTATCTTTCGGTAATCCCGGAATTCAAAGACCGCGAACTCGCGCAAGTCGCTGCGTCGATCATGGGAATAGAAACGATTCACGTCGGAATTCTCGCTCAAGTGCTCAACGTGTTTCCACCGTATCCGGGCGGTTTCGTAAAATAATCGATGCGTTTTGACTTCGTTGCGCGCTTTGCGGCGGTGCTGCTGGTTTGTGCAATCGGGATCGCCGCGGCGTTGTCGTTTTTCTTCGCGCGCGCGCATCTGGATGCGCTCAAACGCGACCTGATCACGACGGCGGTCGGTCAAGCGAGCGCGGCGCTTCAGCCTTCGATCGAACGGTATGCCTCGGGCGGCAGTATGACGGCGAGCGCACGAAAGAGCGTGGACGAGGCCGCAAGCAACGTCGAGAATTTCAACCCGCTCGTGCGTGGAGTGCGGCTCTATTCGCCGGCCGGCGACCCGCTGGATCCCTCCGCGGGCGTTTCGGTTTCGGGGTACGCGAGCGCGGCCGTCGCGCAGCAGAACGTCGTTCAGTCGCCTGCGCACGAGGTTCGAGGGGAGTCGTTGGTCACCGCCTACGTTCCGCTCGTGGGCCCCTCCGGGAAATACGTTGCGGTCGCCGCCGTCGACGTCTCCGTTGGCCAGCTCGAAGCGCAAGCCGGGCAAGAGACGAATTTCGTCGTGATTTCGACGCTGATCGCGTGTTCGGTGATCTTCCTCTCGTTGCTCACGTTGGCCGCCGCGGCGCAACGGGAGCTCAATCGCCGTGGCCACGCGGCCGAGACGACGTTTCTCCAGACGATGCAGGGCATAGCGACGATCGTCGATCAACGCGATCCGTACACGGCCGGTCATTCGCACCGCGTCGCCGACTATTCGGTCGCGATCGCCGGGCAGCTCGGACTTTCGCGCGCGCAGATCGACACGGTGCGCTGGAGCGCGCTGTTACACGATCTAGGGAAGATCGGCATCCCCGATGCCGTGCTGCTCAAGCCGGGTCCGTTCGACGAACGCGAGCGCGAGATCATCAACCATCATCCCGGGATCGCGCGCGACATACTCGGTCAAGTTGACGCAATGTCCGAGATCGTTCCGTGCGTGCTGCATCACCACGAGCGCTGGGATGGCCGCGGTTACCCCGACGGCTTGGCCGGTGAGAAAATTCCGATTCTTTCGCGGGTCATCGCCGTCGCCGATACCTTCGACGCGATGACGACCGACCGGCCGTATCGCGATGCGCTCACGCTCGACGAAGCGCGGCGACGCTTGAGCGAGGGGGCGGCGGTGCAATGGTGCGCGCGATGCATCGGGGCGATCATCGAGCTGATCGATGCGGGCAAACTCGTCCCGCCGGCGGTCCACGTTCGCCAGTTCGGCCAGCGTCTCAGTGTGAGCGACGTATATCGATCGTAAGGTCGGAGCCGTCGCTCGGGACGTCGATCGTCATCGTGCGATCTCCGTGCGCCAAATCCCAGGCATGCAACACGTACTTTCCCGCCGGGACACCGCTCAACACATACGTCCCGTTCGAGCTCTGCGCGTAGGGCCCGTCGGCGACGATGATCGTCGCATGCATTGACGCGTGAATGTGGCAGTGTACGTCGATGATGCCCGGGTTCGGAAACGGCACGACCTTTCCGGGTCCGGTATCATAAAATCCGATATCGAACGGATCGGCGGCCGACGTGGAGTAGATGCTGTGGAAGAAGGGGTCTTCGTTAGGAAAGCGCACGGTCGACCCGACCGGGATGACGGTGAGCGGCGGGATGAAGCTGCGATCCTTGTTGGTCATCACCGCTTCGATGGGTTTGGGTGCGGCTTTGGGTGCGCTCACCCAGACCACGTCCGCGTCGGTCGACCCGTGAATCGTCGCGGCGATTGCGCGTCCGCTCGCCAGGAGCGCGCCTGCGAACACCATCGTAAACTTACGGAGGAAGTTGAACGGGAGGACCTTGGTCGTCTTCATAGGTTCCGATCACGGGGGGCGGTTCGGGAAGCGCGGGTGCGTCGTCGTCGAGTCGCGAGAATCGCTGGAACTCCGCGGGCGGGTTGCCGGCGACGCGCTCGTCGATCGTATGCTCGGGCTTTTCGGCTTGCGGAGCGATGTACGAATCGGGTTCGACGGCCTGCGGCTCGGGTGCTTCGTACGAGCGCACCACCGTTTCATTGAATGCGCGCTGCGAGGGAAGCGTGAGCAGATGCTCGTCGGCTGCGCGCCGGGTGAGGCCGCGAATGATGTACGCGTTTTGCAAGCGGCGCAGACCGCGCAGCGGCAGTGACGATGCAGGCACGCCGACGAAGAGCTCGCGAACCGCGTCGTATGTCGCCTCCGAGGCGATGATGGCGGCGTTGAGATCTTCCGAGGCAGCTTCGAGACGCGCGGCGACGGCTACCGGGTTGCCCACGATCGCGAACTCGCGCCGATCCTTGTAGCCGGTATCGCCGGCGACGATTTTCCCTGAGTTCACACCCATGCCGACCGTCATCGGCTTGCGGCCCTGCGCGCGCCAACGTGCGTCCATTGCACCGATCACGCGCATGATATCGAGTGCCGCGCGAAGGGCGCGCTCTTCCTGGAACTTTTCTTCGACGAGGACGCCGAAGACCGCCATCACCGTGTCGCCGCGCAAGCTCTCGATCATCCCGCGATGGCGTTGCACGGCTTGCCCGACGATCGTGTAAAATTCGTTCAGGTAGCGCAGCGTTTCGCTCGGCGAAAGCGATTCGGCAAAGATCCCAAAATTGCGGATTCGCACGCATAGGATCGTGGCGTAATACTCCCGCGCCTCGAAGAGCCGCGCATCCTTGCGCGCGAGCAAGTCCTCGACCACCGGGGAGGGGACGTAGCGCGAAAACAACGTCAGGACGCGGCGATGCTCTTGGCGCGCAAAAACGTACCGCTGAGAAAAGATCCAGGCGTAGTAGATCGCTGCTCCGGCTAGCGCCGCGAGCGCGATGACCAGAATGGCAGCCATCGGACCCATGCAATTCCCGAGGCCCCGCACATAAACCCGTCGTATCAGGCGCGGATGGACGCACTTGGGTCGCTACGCGCGAAAATCCCGGCCTTTCCGGGCTACGCGAATGCAGACGAGCGCCGCCTTGCCGACGAGGAGGTCCGCGCCTACCTCGGGGAGGCGCTCGCCGGCCTAGGCGACCGGGTCGGAGCCGGCCCGCTGAACGACCGTTACGAGGCCGTCCTGCTGCGCGCCGAATTCATGAACCAGCGGGCATTCCAGATTTTCGAAGCCGCCGATCTCGATGAGGCACAGGTCGCCGCGATGGCAAACGCGGACCTTGCCGCGGTCGACCTTGCGGATCGTGCGGGGTCGCTAAAAGACGGAGATCTTACGAGCTATCTGGACGAGGTGATGGTGGCGCTCGAGGCGCGCGATCGCGCGATGGAGGTTCCGACCTCGTTATGCTAGTGCGAGCACGAGGCGCTCGAGGGCGAGGGTGAAGGCGTCGGCGTCGATTTCTTGTGGCCGAAGAGTCCCCCGACCGCGCCGGTGATCTGACTTCCGTATCCGCCGGTCGCGTTATCGAGCGCGCCCGACGCCTGGTTCGTTGCGGTGCTGATGATCTCGCCTTTGGCCGCATCCCAACTTACCGGCACGCCGAAGTCCGGAGAGAACCGGTCGATCATTTGCTGCGTGATCTGCTGCACTTGCGTTTGTAAGATGCCGTTGACGAAGCGCGCCGCGAGCGATTGACCCGCGACCAGGGTGATGGCTTTGCCGTTGACGAGCGAGATCACGACGGGCGTGCTCGGGTCGCAGACTTCGTAGACGTTGACCGTGAGGTTGTTGCCTTCGGCGTCGATATCGCCCTCGGTTCCGCGTACCGCAACTTGGCCCGTCGCGGTCGCGAACGTAAAATCGGCCTTCGCTCCCTGCGGATGCTGCACGATGAAACGCACCTTTCCCACGACCACGAATTTTGCATGGGCTACGCTTGTCTGATCGAAAGACGCGAGTTGAACGTTGCTGTCGGCGCCGACGAGTACGCGCGAGCTGTCCGGAAGTCCAATCGCCGCGAGCGACGCGGCGCCGGTGATGGCGTAGTCCGAATCGTCGATGACCGTGCTCGAACTCGGCGCAAGCCGCGTTGCCGGACCGCTGCTGTGCTTGTAGCTGACCTCTCCGTGCATATTTTGCAACTCTTTATCGTTTGCGGCGCGAGCCGGAAACGCGCACAGGACCGCGACGAACGTCAATGCGGCGCCAAGAATGAGCGAGCGCGAGGACATCATGATGAAGGAGTTTAACGCCGACGTATGTTTGCCCCGCTGCTCGCGCTGGTCGCGCTCCACGTTATTCCGCGACCGGTTTCGGTCGACCGGGGCACGTGCTCGATCGCGGTTCCGAGCACGGTGCCGGCCGGAATGGACCCGGGCGCGCTCGACGAGCTGCGACGGCGTTGGAGCGCGATCGGTATTGCGAGCCTGCGCGCCGGCCGGCACTCGCCGTTGCGCTTCACTCACGACGGCTCGCTTCCGGCGCAGGGCTACCGGCTCGTCGTTTCATCACAAGGCGTCACGATCACGAGTTCGCAGTCCGACGGCGCGTTCTACGGGGTGATGACCCTCGCGCAGCTTCCGGTGCGCGAGAGCGGGCGATGGAGTCTCCCGTGCGTGCGCATCAGCGACGCGCCCGCGCTGCAATGGCGGGTGCTCTCCGATGACGTCTCGCGAGGACCGATTCCGACGATGCGGTATTTCGAGGAGCGCATTCGCACCATTGCGGCGTTTAAGATGAATGGCTACTCACCGTACATGGAGCAGGTCTTCGCTTCGCCGACCGATCCGCTCCCGGCGTGGCCCGACGGCATCACCTCCGCGCAACTGCATGCCCTCGATCTTTACGCGGCGCGATATCACGTTGCGCTCATTCCGGAACAACAGACCTTTGCCCACATGCACAACACGCTGCGACTCGAGCAATATGCGAGCGCGGCGGACTTTCCGCACGGCTTTCTTCTCGATCCGGGCTCGGGGCTCGCGGCGGACTATTTGAAGCGCATCATCGGACAAGAGCTTGCCGCGGTGCCGCATCCGCCGTTCTTTCACATCGGCTCCGACGAAACGGCGACGCTGGGTGAGGGCGCGAGTACGTCGTACGTTGCCGCGCACGGCGGCCACAGCGCCGTTTATGCGCAGCACATTAACGAGATGAACGCGCTCGTCGCGCCGTCGGGGGCGCGAATCATGCTGTGGGACGACGGCATCGAGGCAGATCCCTCGATCATGAAGCTGCTTCCGCGTTCGGCGGTCATCGTGAACTGGCATTACGATGCGCAGCCTTCCTACATGAAGTACATTCGGACGATCGCGAGCGGCGGCTTCGAGCAGATGGTGGCACCGGGCGCCAACAATTGGAGCCGCATCTTCCCCGATCTTGCGGCGGCGCTGCCGAACGAGCGCCGCTTCATCGACGAAGGAAAGTCCGCGCACGTGCTGGGCCTCTTTCAAACGGTGTGGAACGACGACGGCGAGACGCTTTTTGAGGCCACGTGGTATCCGGTGCTCTATGCCGCGGCCGACGCATGGAGCACGAGTGACGGCTTCGCGAGCGATTTCCCCAGTGCGTTCTTCGGTGTCGACGATCCGGCGTACACGCGTGACGCGCTGCTGCTGGGCTCGCTGGATTCGAAGATTCCGCAGACCGGCGACAAATTGTCGTGGGCCGATCCCTTTGCTCCCGCCGTTGCGGCCAAGATGAGCGGCGTCGATTTGCGGCAGTTTCGACTCGACGCGGAGCGCGTCGCGACGGACATGCTCGCGGCACGTCCGCCGCTGCACGCGAACGCCGCCGGGGTCATGCTCCTCGCCGCGCAACGGTACGACGCCCTTGGGCGGCGCTATCAGATCGCGCGCGAGGTGCGCGAGTACTACGCGGATGCCGCGCAGCACCCGCACGACGCGATTCGCGATCTCTTTTGGTGCAAGTACTGGTTCTGGGAGCAGCGCGACACCGACGAGCGCTTGGCGATCGAATACGCCAAGGCGTGGCGTTATGAAGACCGCGAGGATCACCTGGCGAGCAATCTCGAGCGCTACCACCTCGATGCCCAGCGCGCGATCGAGCGCGCCGACGCGATCGACCGCGCAACCTACGACGACTACGTGCCGAAGAAAACCTTGCCGCCGCTCGATACCGTACTCGGAATCACGCCGTGATCGCCGCACTCGGGGTGCTGGCGGTCTTTCTCGTCGCCGCCGCACTCATGTATCGCCGCGCGATGCCGGCGATCGTTGCCGTTCCGCTCATGGCCGTTGCGATGGCGCTCGTCGCCGGGGTTCCGTTCGTGCAGATCGGCGGAATCATCACCGGAGGGGCCGTCGCGCTGGCTCCGGTGTACGTGACAGTGATCTTCGGCGCGCTGCTCGCGCGCGTCACGCTCGACACCGGTATCGCCCGTGCGCTGGTCAATCTAGCCGCCGAGTACGGCGGCGAATCGCCGCTCGTCGTGGCTCTGGTGCTTTGTGCGGTCGTGGCGCTGCTCTTCACGTCGCTTTCCGGTTTGGGTGCGATCATCATGGTCGGCTCGATCGTCCTGCCGATCATGATGACGACCGGTGTACCTCGCGTGGTCGCGTCCACGCTGTTCCTGATGGCTTTTGCGCTCGGCTTCATCTTCAATCTGACGAATTGGCGTTTTTACACGCAACTCTTCGGCGTCGTGCCGCAACAAATGACGCACTATGCGTTGGCGCTTGCCGGAATCGACGCGCTTGCTCTGGTCATTTATGCCGTCGTTTCGTTTTCACGCGAGCGCGACTACGCGACCTGGGCGGTGCGCCTGGATGACGAGCCGCAGGTTCCTCGCGTCCCCGCGGTCGCGCTGATCACGCCGCTGCTGCCACTTTTACTCTACTTCTTCGTGCATGTGGATCCGACGATCGCGTTCATCGTCGCCGCCCTTTTCGGAGCGTTGGTCACGCGCGGCATGCATGCCGTCGAAACGTTGATTGCCGCGGCAATTCGCGGGGTCGAAGACGTGGCGCCTGCGGTGCTGCTCTTTATCGGCATCGGCATGCTGCTGACCGCGACGAAGACGCCGCAGTTCACCGCGGCCCTGAGTCCTCTGGTTCACGGGTGGGCGAACAATCCGATCGCGTACGTCGCGATCTTTGGCCTGGGTAGTCCGCTCGTGCTCTACCGCGGGCCGCTCAATCCGTTCGGCGTAGGGATCGCGGTCTTTACGGTGCTGCTTTCGACCCATGCGCTTCCACCGGTTCTTTTGGTCGCCGCCGTGATGGCGGTGGTGCAAGTGCAAAACGTCTGCGACCCGACCAACACCGCTAACGTGTGGGTCGCGAATTTTACCGGCGTACCGATCGATACGATCAGCAAACGCACGCTGCCCTATCAAGTTGCGGTCGCGACCCTCGCGGCGTTGTTCGC
>DATKPZ010000162.1:0-10860 GCA_035523815.1 Alphaproteobacteria bacterium | reverse complement strand
GTGGCCGGAACGCAGGCAAGAATCAACAGGATGCACAGGATCGTCCTCATTGGCGGCGCTTGTCCTTCACATAGACGGAGCCGGCTATCGATTTGGCGTAGCGCTTGAGCTCGGCTGCGGCTTCACCGACCTGCGCGTAGTTGTCGAGTTGACTGCGATCGTTGCTGACGATGGCCATCGAAATGGTCATGATTGGAAAGCGGTTCAGCGCGCCGCGCCGGTCGCGCGTCTCGATGTAGCCTGCGCGCAG
Organism: Alphaproteobacteria bacterium; assembly: GCA_035523815.1. GTDB lineage: Bacteria > Vulcanimicrobiota > Vulcanimicrobiia > Vulcanimicrobiales > Vulcanimicrobiaceae > Aquilonibacter. The sequence continues at coordinate 10,610 of DATKPZ010000162.1, read as the reverse complement.
ATCCTTGGCCGAGTAAAGACTGCGAATGTCGCGGTCGAACTCGGCGATGATCTCCTTGGCAATTTCTTCCGCGCGTTCGCTTTGGGTCACGACGATGAAGTCGTCTCCGCCGATGTGTCCCACGAAGTCGTTGGCCGTTCCCCGGCGCCTCACGACGTCGACCGTGACGCGCGCGAGAAGTTGGATGGCTTCGTCGCCATGTGTGAACCCGTACACGTCGTTGAACGCCTTGAAGTTGTCGAGGTCGAGGTAGATCACGGCAAACGGCTCGCGCGAGTCGATGCGGCGGCGCAGCTCGGCTTCGATGGCTAAATTCCCCGGCAGGCGCGTGAGCGGCGAGAGCGACGAATCGACTTCGACGCGCCGGATCTTGGCGCGCACGCGTGCGAGCAACTCCTGCGGGCCGAAGGGCTTGGTGATGTAGTCGTCGGCGCCCGCCTCGAAACCGCGCAGTTTGTCCTCGGTTTCGCCCTTCGCGGTGAGAATGATGATCGGGACGTTGGCAATCGTCGGATTTTGGTGATCGCGAATGCGCCTCGCAACCTCGTATCCGTCCATGTGGGGCATCATCAAGTCGAGCAAGACGATGTCGGGCTGAACGTTTTCGATGAGCGAGAGAGCCTCGGGTCCATCGGCCGCCACCTCGACGGCAAATCCGGCGAGCTCGAGATTCGTCGAAATGATTTTGCGCAGGTTGCGATCGTCATCGACGACTAACACGCGATGTCCCGGTCCCTGCGCGATCTCCTTCATGAAAGAGACTGCGAGCCGGTTGCGGGCAGCGAGATGGTGAACGTGCTGCCGCCGTGCGGAACGCTTTCGACGCGCAGGGTCCCACCGTGGGCCTGAACGATCTCGCGCGCGATGGTCAGGCCGAGACCGCTGCCGCCGGTCGCTGCGGCGAGATCGCGTTCGACGCGATAGAAGCGCTCGAAGATGTACGGAATGTGTTCCTCGCCGATCCCCACGCCGCGGTCGCTCACGCGCACGGCGACGGTCGATTCGTCCTCGTGGCCCTCGATGACTACAGGGGCGTTGTCCGGAGAGAACTTCAGCGCGTTGTCGACGAGATGGAGCAGCGCGTTCAGCAGCAGATCGGGGTCGCCGCTGAGCGTCACACCGGTCGAGCGCCGCTCGATTCGAGCCGACGCGCTCGGACCCAAGCGCTCCGCGATTTGCGCGAGTAATTCATCGAGCGTCAAGTTGGATCGACTGGAAAGCAAGTGCTTGGCATTCACCCGCCCGACCAGCAGCAAATCATCGACCGCGCGCGTCAGGCGATCGGCCTGCTCCTCGATCGTCGCGAGAAAATCGTTGCGGTTTTCGGCGAGGGCATCCGGATTGGCGCGCATCGTGGTGGCAAAGGCCTTGATCGTCGCGATCGGCGTCTTGAGCTCGTGCGAAACCGCTGCGACGATCTCTTCCTTGAGCTGCTCGATGGCCGCAAAGCGCACCTCACGGCCGAACGAAATCAACCAGCCATCGTCGACGCTGAGCACGGTTGCATGCAGAAGGCGACGGCGCTCGTCGGGGAGCAAAAGCTGAATCGACTCCGGAATGACGGCAAAACCTAACGGAGGTTCGACGCTTGCAAAGACTTCGTCGAGCGGTTTGCCGATCGCGTCGGCTCGTTCGATGCCGGAAATCATCGAAGCTCCCACGCTCCACGCCGCAATGACCCCGTCTGCGCCTACATAGGCAATTCCGTCGGAGATGCAATCCGCGAGCGCATCGAAGTCAACGTCGACGCGAAGATGCACTTCTACGTCCGCAGGTGGCGGCCGACGGAGATCCAGGAGGCGATAATGCCGATCGCTCCTCCCGCGGCGAGGAGCTGCGCCACCAGCACCGGGCCGTTGATGGGGGCGTTGCTCAACTGAATCCACGGTAGCGCGAGCAGCAGCTTTGGCCAGAGCGCGTATCGCGCGCCGGCGAGGATCAGCACGGCGAGGAACGAGCCCAGCACGCCGTCGAGCAGGCCTTCGCAGATGAACGGTGCACGGATGTACATGTTGGTTGCGCCGACGAGCTGCATGATCGAGATCTCGCGGCGCCGCGCGAACACGGTCAGACGGATCGTGTTGGAAATGATGATTCCGGCGACGACCAGGAACAGCGCGATTACACCGATGCCGATGCGGCGCAGCACCGCTCCCAGCGTGAGCAACCGCGCGACGACGTCCTGCGGATACAGCACCTTATCCACGCCCGGCCGGGTTTGCAGCTCGGAGGCCATCGCGGCAACGCCCTGCGGATCATGCACCCACACGCGCAGTTTGTCCGGAAGCGGATTTTCGGTCAAAAGCGATGAGGTGTCGATCGCGCCGTGCGTCTCGGCGCTGAGCTGCGCGAGCCCCTCTTTCTTCGGCACGAATTGCGTCGATGCGATGCGCGGGTCGTGTTCGAGCGCGGAGCGCAGCGCGTCTTCTTGCGAGCTCGAAACGTCGTTCTTGAAATAGACCGAAATCTCAATCTGATTGAGCAGATTGTTTCCGAGTCCGGCGAGCGCTTGATGAACGAAGAGGAAGGCACCGAGAAGGACGATGGTCATGGCGACCGTGCCTATCGCGGTCGCTTGCATGCCGGCGTTGCGCGTAAAGTTGCGCAGCACCTCACCCAGAAAGAATTTGACCTTGCCCGAGTCCAAGATAGTAATAGCCCCGTTCTTCGTCGGTAACGATCTTGCCGTCTTCGAGCCGCACGACGCGGCGACGCATGCGGTCGACGACAGCTTGGTTGTGAGTGGCGACGAGCACCGTCGTGCCTTTGAGATTGATGCGCAGCAGCAATTCCATGATCTCGGTCGTGTTCGACGGATCGAGATTACCGGTCGGTTCGTCGCACAGTAAGATCTTGGGATTGTTGACCAGTGCGCGCGCGATCGCCGTGCGTTGCTGTTCGCCGCCCGAGAGTTCGCCCGGATACATGCGGCTCTTGTGCGCGAGCCCGACCAGGTCGAGTGCGCGCGGGACTTGGCGCATGACGTCCTTCGTGTGCGCGCCGGTCACTTGCATCGCAAACGCAACGTTCTCCCAGACGGTTTTATCGCTGAGCAGTTTGAAATCTTGGAAGACTACGCCGAGATGGCGACGCAGAGCAGGCACGCGGCTGCGGCGCAGCCGCTCGACGCGAATGCCGTCCACCGTGATTTCGCCGGTGCTGGGAAGTTGCTCGTGATAGAGGAGACGCAGAAGGCTGGACTTACCCGTTCCAGAGTGTCCGACCAAGAATACGAAGTCGCCCTTGCCGATCTCCAACGTGACGTTATCAAGGGCTCGTACGCCGTTCTGATAGACCAGCGAGACATTACGCAGAGAAATCATCGCTGCAAAAGGGTTTTTCCTGAAGGCACGAGCTATACCTCCGGGCTATGAATTTCGACCTGACCGACGATCAGAAGGCAATCCAACGGCTCGCACGCGACTTTGCGCAGAACGAGGTGCGACCGCGCGCCGAGGAGATGGATCGGGAAGAAGCCTTTCCCTACGAGCTGGTCGCGCAGATGGCCGAGCTGGGGTTCATGGGGCTTCCGTTCCCCGAAGCGTATGGCGGCTCGGGCGCGGACACGGTCAGCTATGCGCTGGCGGTGATGGAGATCGCGCGCGTCGACGCGTCGACCGCCATCACCATGGCCGCGCACATCTCGCTGGGAGCCTCGCCCTTCTACCTCTTTGGGACCGAGGAGCAGAAACAACGCTACCTCGTGCCGCTCGCGCAGGGCAAAATGCTGTGGGGCTTCGGTCTGACCGAGCCCAACGCGGGCAGCGACGCCGGCAACGTGCAGACCAAGGCGCAGCTGCGGGGCGGCTCGTGGATCATCAACGGCACCAAAGCTTTCATCACTAATTCGGGAACCACGATCACCGGCGGCACGACGATCACCGCCGCGACCGGCACGCGGGCCGACGGCAAACCGGAGATCTCGAACCTGATCGTGCCGCAGGACACCCCCGGCTTCACCCGGAGCAAGAAGTATAAGAAGATGGGCTGGCGCGCTTCGGATACGCGCGAGCTCAGCTTCGTCGACGCCGCCGTGCCGGAGGGCAACTTGCTCGGCGAGCGGGGCGAGGGCTTCGCCCAATTCCTGAAGATCCTCGACGGCGGCCGGATTTCGGTCGCGGCCCTTTCGGTCGGCCTCGCGATGGGGGCCTACGACGAGGCGCTCCAGTATTCGAAGGACCGCATCGCGTTCGGTAAAGCGATTAGCAAATTTCAAGCGATTCAGTTCAAACTGGTCGACATGCTGTGCGAGATCGAACACGCCAAGATGATGGTGCTCAAGGCTGCCTGGGAGAAAGACGAAGGCCGCGAGTTCGAGCAAACCGCGAGCCTTGCGAAGCTGTACTCGGGCGAGGTCTCACGCCGCGTCGTGAACGAGGCGGTGCAGATCCACGGCGGTTACGGCTTCATGGACGAGTATCCGGTCTCGCGCATGTACCGCGATCAGAAGATCAATGAAATCGGCGAAGGCACGAACGAAGTACAACGCCTCGTGCTCGCACGCATGATGGGTTTGTAACCGACAAATGCCGAGGGCCGCTCTATGAGCGGCCCCGGTGACACGCAGCCCGATACTACACCAGCCTACCACCGTTTTTTCGGCTACGCAACCGTCGTCGCGGGTGGAGAGTGCGAGAATCGAACTCGCGGCACGCCAGTGTATCAGGCTGCGTGTCGACACCATCGAAACTCCCCACCGCGTATCTATCACGCGCTTGCGGTGCTACGACTAGTGCTTAGGTCTCCGGACTAGTTTTCGTCGTCTTCCAGTGCGTCTTCGTCTTCTTCGTATTGGTCTTCGTCGGGGTCAATGCCCCAACCGTCGTATGTTCCATCGAACGGAGCAATCGCGCGCTGGATCTGCGTGCGTGCCGCTTTGAGATTCTCGACGGTGACGAGCATCGTACGCGTCGCTGGAATGACGCCGTCGTACGTTTCTCCCGGCGTATCGAAGCCGGCCGCTTCGAGCGCGCGCCGCGCCGCGCCCACCGAGCCCTCGGGCACCTCGCAGTCGAACGTCACGTCGAACTCTTGCGTGAGATCCTCGCCGGCCTCGTCCATCTGTGCGACTTGGTCGCTGTCGCGCGCGTCTTCGAGCTCTTCTCCGCGTAGGATGTAGCGTTCGTACGCTTTCCAGGCGTCGTCGCGTTCGACGCTGACCTCCACGGAAAACGAAGGGCCCCCCAGGGCTTCTTTGAGCGTATCCGCGGCGCCGGCGGCGTAGACGTAAATCTCGTACTTGCCCGACCCGCTGATCGTACAGACGGACTCCGCGTCGTGCTCCTCGCAGACGGCTTCCAGGCGCTGCTCCAAATCGAACAGCTCTTCCGCCGCGGCCTCGGTCGGTTGCCCGTCGCCGTCGGTCGCAAATCCCGTGATGCTGATTCTTATCAGATACGGATGCGACGTCACAAAGTCGTCGTCACCGTCGAAATCGACGTCGATCGAAACCTCGAGCGAAGGGGCATCGCTCGTCGCGTAGGGAATCCATTCAGACATGGCCCGACGGTTCTCCGCGCTTGCGAAAACCCATGTCGGGCGCAAGGGGTGTCCAATGTTTTATCGTTCGCTTCTCGCGGGATTGCTCGCGAGCATCTGTATCGGGGCTCCGGCGCTCGCCGCGCTCACCAACGGCGCGAAGGCCCCCGATTTCACGCTCCAGGCGACGCTCGGCGGCAACGTTTTCACCTTTAATCTCGCCGACGCGCTGAAAAAGGGTCCGGTCGTCCTCTACTTCTATCCTGCGGCGTTTACCAAAGGCTGCACGATCGAGGCACACGATTTCGCGGATGCAATCGATCAATACAAAGCGCTGAATGCAACGGTGATCGGCGTCTCGCACGATCCGCTCGATACGCTGCAGAAGTTTTCGGTGAGCGACTGCCGCAGCAAGTTTGCCGTAGCCGCCGATACCGATCAAACGGTAGAAAAAGAATACGACGCGGTGCTTGCGTCACATCCCGAATACGCAAATCGCACGTCGTACGTTATCGCGCAGGACGGGACGATCGTGTATAGCTACACGTCGCTGGATCCCAGCGAGCACGTGGCGAACACGATCGCCGCGCTCAAGACGCTCGAACACAAGCAATGATACGGCGCGTCGCGCTCGTCGTGGCGCTGGTGGGCCTGTTTGTCGCGGGCTCGCTCGCGCCCGTGCGCGTGCACGCGCAGTCGGATGCGCTGGTGTCCGTGCTCACGGAGATGCAGCAGCTCTCGCAGAGCGATTTCAACACACTCGTCAGTTGGGCCAAGAACGGCACGCCGGCGCCGTTCTCGAACTTTTTCCAGCCCGACAAGACCATGTCCGACATCCTCGCACTGGGTGATAAGGATCGCCAGGCCGTTCTGTGGTGGCTACAGGGCAACGGCCGTTCGGCGCTGTATGCGCGCGGCGCGAGCGACTACCAGATCGGCCCGCGCCGCGCGCCGGTCGATCAGCCCGCCGCGACCCCGACGCCGGCCGCGTGGCGCGAGATTCCGCTTGCCTCAGCGACGCTCGAGGGCGGCGTGCAGGGGCAGATCCAGATCCTCGGCGGATTCGCGGCCGTCAAGCGCGATGGAACCGCCGCGATCGCCTGCGTCTCATTCAAAAATCTCGCGCCGCTAACCGCGCGGCGCGTGATCGTCGAATTCCCGCTCCTGGACGCGCAGGGCAACTCGCTCGGAAGCCTCACGCTCGATCGCAACGGCGAATTTTCGAGCAACGTCTCGATCAGCACGTACATGAACTTCGCAACGTGGCAGCAGGGTGGGATCGGTCCGCGCGGCTACGCGGATAATTGCATCCAGAAGACCCTGCCGACCCCCGCGGTGCCGCTGTTGCAGGCCCGTACCGCCAGCTATCGCGTGATGCGCGTCGAGTACGACAACGGAACGGTCTGGCCGCCCGCGTCACCGACTCCCTAGCCCCTAAGCGAACCGATATGCCTCGGGCGGCATATAGGTGGCATGAAGCAGATTTTTCTAAGTCTGGCGCTCGTGCTGGTGACCGTGCACCTTCACAATGACGCCTACATGCCGCAGACGGTGACGATTCATCCCGGGGATTCGGTTCGCTTCATCAACGACGACGATGATGCCCATACCGTCACCTCTACCGACGGATGGTTCGATTCAAAGGGCCTGGATACCAACGGAACCTGGGTCCACACGTTTCTCAAAGCGGGTGTGTATCGCTACTTCTGCGAGCTGCATCCGTTCATGAAGGGCACCGTCATCGTGAAGGGCGTGCACGCATGAAGCGCAACGATTTTTTGAGCCACGTGGCCTGGACCGGGAGCGGCATCGCCTACGCGCTTTCCGGCGCCGGGATTTTCACCGGTCGCGCGCTCGCGGACGCCGCTCCCGCGACGCAGTTCGTGCAGATCAGCGACAGCCACATCGGATTTCATCAGGCCGCCAATCCGGACGTGTCGGCGACGCTAAAAGCGTCGGTCGACGCAATCAACGCGATGGCGGTGCAGCCGAAGTTCGTCGTGCACACGGGCGACATCACGCATCTCTCGACGCAGCAGCAATTCGACGATGCGCGCGCGATCCTAAGCCAACTACGAGCGCCGTTGATCGCGCTTCCCGGCGAGCACGACGTGCTGGGCAGCGACTTCAAGACGTACCGCGCGAACTTCGGGATCAAGGACGCCGAGGACGGCGGCTGGGCGTCGTGGGACGACGGTGGCGTGCACTATATCGTCCTGATCAACGTGTTCAACTTCGAGAAGATGGGCTTGATGGGCAGCGATCAGCTCGCGTGGCTGAAAAAGGATCTGCAATCGCAGTACCAGCAAACGCCGATCGTGGTCTTCACCCACGTGCCGCTCTACGCGCTCTTCCCGCAATGGGGCTGGACGACGCAGGATGGCGCAAGCGCCCTGGCGATGCTCGCCGGCTTCGATCACGTGACGATTCTCAACGGGCACATCCACCAGATCGTCACGCATGTCGACGGGAACATTCACTTCGCGTCGGCGAACGCCACGGCGTATCCCCAGCCGCGGCCGGGCACGGCGCCGAATCCGGGACCCTTGACCCTCCCTCCCGATCAATTGCTGCATGCGATCGGCTATCGAACGGTGCGTCTCGATAGCGGCGTGGCGGGAATTGAGGAACATCCACTCGGCTAGGAGGCCATGCAAGACCAGGCGCTCGATCGCGCGTTTGCACAGCGGCAGTCCTGGGCGTACGAAGCGGCATATCGCCGCTTCGGAGCGCGGATGTTCACTGCGGCGCTGCGCGTGCTCTCGGATCGAAGCGCCGCGCAAGACTGCGTCCACGAAGTGATGCTCAATCTGTGGAAGCGCGGCGACGCGTATAGCGCCGAGCGCGGTGCGCTCGAGGCCTTTCTGGTCACCTGTGCGCGCAATCGTGCCCTGGAACGTCTGCGCAGCGCGCAACGTCAGTCGAGCGTCGCTCGCCGCGCGACGATCCCCGGCGAAAGCGCGGAGCTGGTGTCGGATCCGGTCGAGCGCGAGCGCGTTGCGCGCGCCGTCGCCGCGCTGCCGCCCGCGCAAGCGCAGTCTATCGCACTAGCGTACTATTCCAGCATGACGCATAGCGAGATCGCACGCGAGCTGGGCGAGCCGCTCGGAACGATCAAGAGCCGCATTGCCGCCGCGTTACGGACGCTGCGGCGCTCGCTGGTGGTGGCTTCCGATGTTTGACGTGCATATCGGCGAGCTTGCCGAGCTCTATGCGGTCGGCGCGCTGGACGCGAGCGAGCGCGCCGCGGTCGACGCGCATATCGCGGCCTGCATGCCATGTCTGCGCCGCGTCGGCGAAGCCGAAGAAACCCTCCTCGCGCTCGAACGCGGCGAACTCGCCGAGCCCACGCCGCAAGAGCTCGACGCGCGTATGCGCTTCCATGCGCCCCGAGCGCGGCGCTACGCCGCGCTTGCAATGGCCGCCGCGGCGGGTTTGGCGATCGGGATCCTGACGATGCTGCCGGGATATCTTCGTCCGCAGGTCCCCCAAGATGCGCTCGTTGCAATGATCGACAGCCACTTCAATCACGCGCAGTTTGCGCCGGTCGCGACGCGCGGGGCAACGGGCGCGAAAGTGATCTACGCGCGCGACCGCAGCTGGCTTTTCATCCTGGCGGACGGCTCGGAGCGATATTCGGTGTACGCCGTGAACGGAGGCGTGGCAACGCGCCTTGGCGAGCTGCATCCCCAGGGGCCGACGAGCTCGCTCTATGTCGCGCATGCGCCGATGGCCGACGCGATCGAACTGCGCGACGGCGCGCAGGTGATCGAGCGCGCGGCGCTGCGTTAGCCGGCTTGGTCGTTCTGGTTTTGAAAAAGATTCGGCGCCGCGGGATCGCGCGTAGCGCGCCGATCGCGGGGTTCGGCGTCGAGCGCGGTGACGGTGCGCGGGGCAAGATCGATCACGCTCGGTTCGGGAAGCTCTTCTCCGCCGATCGCCGACTCGTCTTTCAGTTTTCGCCCTTGCGGCAGCAGGCGTGATTCATAGGTGCCGACCGCATCGTTATAGGCGCCGACCGATCGTTCCAAATGGCGCCCAAGGTTGACCAGGCGATCGGCGAAACGCGCGGTTCGCTCGTAGAGTTCGCGGCCGAGCATCGCGATGCGCTTGGCGTTCTCTTCCTGCTTGACTGCCTGCCAGCCCATCGCGAATGAGCGCAGCAAGCTGATGAGCGAGAGGGGCCCGGCGATCAGCACGCCTTTGTCCAACGCATATTCGATCAGCATCGGATTCTCGGTGCACGCGGCGCTGAGAAACGCTTCGCCGGGAACGAACATCACGACGAAATCGGCCGACCCTTCGCCCGACTGATAGTTACGCTTGGAGAGGGCGTCGACATGATCTTGCAGCGCGCGCGCATGACGTTTGACCAACTCGCGGCGGGCGTCGTCATCCGCGGATTCGAGCGCGGCCTGCAGCGCGTCGGTGGGCGCCTTGGCGTCCACGAACACGCGGCGATTGCCGGGGAGCTTGATCGTCATGTCCGGACGGCCCCGGCCCGCTTCGAACGCGATCGTTTGCTGTTCGTCGAAATCGCAATGAGCCAGCATACCGGCCTTCTCGACCACGTTGCGCAGTTGAATCTCGCCCCATTTGCCGCGCGTCGTGGGACTGCGCAGTGCGGTGACCAGCGTCGAGGTTTGGTTCGAGAGCGCATTGGCCGCCGTTTCGATTTTGTCGGCGCGGCCGAGCAGTTGCTCGAGCTGCGCTCGCAGCGCGCCGCTATCTTCGTTGCGTTTGCTCTCGATCTCGCGGACCATACGATCGAATTCGGTGAGCCGTTCGGTGATCGGTGCGACGATCTGGCCGACGCGCTCGCCGGCTTGAAGGGTGGTCGCCTCGCGAAGATCGTTTTTCGCCCGCTCGAGGAGCGCATCGATCGCCGCTCGTTCGCCGCGTTGGCGCGAATACATCACGAACGCGCCGAGTGCGATGCCGATGATCAGAAAGAGGAGATCGACGAGAGCGGTCACGTTTGCAGTCCGAGCTGATCCTTAAAGAAGGCCAAAACGCGCTTCCACGCGTCGTCGGCGGCAGATGGCACATATGAACTTCGCGTGTCGTCGAAAAATGCATGCCCGGCGGAGCCGTACAAGCGAATGTCGTTTGGGACGCGCAGCGCGGTGCGC
>DATKPZ010000161.1:0-7082 GCA_035523815.1 Alphaproteobacteria bacterium | reverse complement strand
TCGTAATCACGCTCGACTTGCGCGGCGTACACGCGCGCGAAGCGCGTCATGCCCTCCTCGAAGGCGTCGCTCGCCCCGAGATATTGCGCGATCATCTGCGGATCGCCGGTTCGCGCATGCGCGCGCGCCAGCACGCGCCCGCATCGCGACGCGAAATCGACGAGTTGATCCGCATCGATTCCCTCGAGGTCGAGCGAGGCTTTGCCGTCGCGGAGCTGGCGCACGTAGAAGTCGCTCACCCCGTCGCTCGTCCAGCCGACGAAGAGATCGGTTGCGGCTTGCATCAGGTGTTGACCCGCGATCGCGCGCTCGCCGTGATTGCGATAGATCGAGCGCCCGAGATACGGCTCGAGCACCGAGGCTTGCGCCTGTTTGACTTGCAAGTAGAGTCGCGAACCGTCGCGCGATTCGAAGTGCGCGATGAAGGTCAACAGGCCAACACTTCCCACGCCGACCGGATGTTCGAAAAACTCCACCGGATGATATCGCTCGAGCAAGACGCGGACGTGCGGCTGCAACGAGTGCCGGTAGGCGGCGATCGCGCCGCGAATCATATCTTCGTGCTCGGGCGCGGGCTTCACGCGACCGGCATCGCGCGGCGCAGTCAATTCTCGCGCGAGCATCCCGCGCACGTCGACGCGCGAATACCAAATCTCGAGCGGAGAAAGCTGCGCCAGGGTGCGCATGTGGCGACGGTACGCCTGCGCGGCGCGATACGCCGCCTCGTCCCCGCGGCCTTTGCCGAACGCTCGCACCTGCGCTAAGAGCGGAGCGCTCGCACACAGACGGGCGACGTCCCACTCCCACGGACCCGGCAGCGTCTCGTCGAAATCGTTGACGTCGAAGATTAGATTGCGCTCGGGCGTGCTGTAGCCGCCGTGGTTCAGCAGATGCGCATCGCCGCCGAGCTGGACGCGCAGACCCGTCACCGGGTGTCCCGCCAGATCGGCCGCCATCAGCGCGGCGCCGCCGCGGTAAAACGCGAACGGGTCGGCGCGCATCCGTTCGTGGCGAAGTTCGAGGAGCGCGGGAACGCGCCCGCGCTCCGACTCGTGCAAGAGTTCCACCGGATCGGCGCGATCCGATGCCGGCTTCCAGCCGGCAAAACTCGTCCGCGGTACGAGCTTGCGCAGCGATTTTGCATCGCCGTTCGCAAGGTTCATCCGCGCAACGCTGACCGTCCCGGATATCGCGCCGCCGAACCGAGCTGCTCTTCGATCGCCATGAGCCGATTGTATTTGGCCACACGGTCGCTGCGCGAGAGCGAGCCGGTCTTGATCTGCCCGGCCGACGTTCCGACCGCGATGTCGGCGATCGTCGTATCCTCGGTTTCGCCCGAGCGATGGGAAATCACGCAGGTATACCCGGCCTTGTGCGCCATGTCGATCGCGTCGAGCGTCTCGGTCAGCGTGCCGATCTGATTGACCTTGATCAAAATCGAATTCGCGACGCCTTCCTTGATACCCCGAGCGAGAAATTCCATGTTGGTGACAAAGATGTCGTCTCCGACCAACTGCACCTTCGAACCGAGCGTTTCGGTGAGGACGCGCCAGCCCGCCCAATCATCTTCGGCCAGGCCGTCTTCAAGCGACACGATCGGAAAGCGCGCGCACAGATCGGCGTACAGTTTGACCATCTCACCCGAGCTGATGCCGTGCTGCTTATCCCGTGCGTAGTATTTGCCGTCCTGATAGAATTCGCTCGAGGCGGGATCCAGCGCGATCGCGATATGCTCGCCGGGTTTGTAGCCGGCGCGTTCGATCGCCTCGACCAGCAGCGTCAACGCATCGTCGATCGAATCCAGCGGCGGCGCATATCCGCCCTCGTCGCCGACCTGCGTCGGTAGACCGCGATCGTGGAGCAGCTTGCCGAGCACGTGAAAGGTCTCCGCGCCGTAGCGCACCGCTTCGGATAGGCTGGGTGCGCCGACCGGCACGATCATGCACTCTTGAAATTGCAGCGCGCCCGACGCGTGCTTGCCGCCGTTGATCACGTTCATCTGCGGCACGGGCAGCAGCGCCGCGGACGGACCGCCCAAGTAGCGGAAGAGCGGCAGCGATAGACTCGACGCTGCCGCGCGCGCGACCGCAAGCGAACAGCCGAGCAGCGCGTTGGCCCCGAGGTTCGCCTTGTTCGGCGTACCGTCGATCTCGATCAGGCGATCGTCGATTTCTCGCTGCGCGGTTGCATCGAGCCCTTCGATCGCCGGGCCGAGCGTTTCGTTCACCGCTGCAACGGCTTTGAGCACGCCCTTGCCGTTGTAGCGTTTTTTGTCGCCGTCGCGTAACTCGACCGCTTCGTGCGCGCCGGTCGAGGCGCCCGAGGGGACGAGGGCTTCTTCCACCGAGCCGAAGCTGGTCGCGACGCTCACGGCTACCGTCGGGTTGCCGCGCGAGTCGAGCACTTCGCGCGCGTGGACGCCTTCGATCAGCGGTCGTCCGCCGCCCCGTAACGACTCAATCGACATCCGCTAGACGCCCTCTTTGATCCAACGGTCCATGTCGTGTTTGCGCGAAACGAACTCGTTCGCATTGAAGAAGATCTTCAGCTCGCGCTCGGCAGCGCCTTTGCTGTCGCTCCCGTGCACCAAGTTCCGTCCGATCGATTGCGCGAAGTCGGCGCGAATCGAACCGGGCGCGGCGCTGAGCGGGTTGGTCGCGCCGATCAATTGCCGGCACGCCTCGATGACGCCCTCGCCTTCCACGGCGAGCGCAACAAGCGGCCCGCTGGTGATAAAGCTCACCAGGTCGCCGAAAAACGATTTGTCTTTGTGTTCCCCATAGTGCTCGCGCGCCTTGTCACCGGGAAGCTGCATGAGCTTCATCGCGGTGATGACGTAGCCGCGCCGTTCGATGCGCGCGATGATTTCGCCGACGAGACCGCGCGAGACGGCATCGGGCTTACACAGGATCAGCGTTGTTTCTATTGCCATAGCAGGCCCCGAATACGTCGCGGGCGCACGCTCCACCTATGGAGCCGGCCGAACACCCGTACGAAAGCGTGCAGCGTGAACTGCGCGGCACCGCGTTCGCATCGATCCGCTACGAGCGCACGACGGCGAGCACCAACGACGACGCTGCCGCGCTCCTGGGCGACCCCGCCTTTGCGGGTGCGACGATCGTCGCCGAAGAGCAGACGAAAGGGATGGGGCGCAAAGGCCGGTCCTGGACGGCGTCGCCGGGGAGCTCGCTGCTGATGACCACGCTTCCACCGGGTCCAATTGCCGCCGCACACGTATGGATCGTGCCGTTCGGCGTCGCGATTTGCGTGCGGCGAGCATTGCGCGCCAATGCGATCCGCAGCGACGTTCATTGGCCCAACGATCTCCTCGTGCAAGGGAAAAAGATCGCCGGCATCCTGTGCGTCTCGCGCGTCGTCGGCGAGCGCGCATGGGTCGCGGCCGGCGTCGGCATCAACGTGCATCGGCCGCCCGGCGCCGACGAAGCGATCGTGCCGGCGCCCGCGTTTTGCGACGACGTCAACCCGGCGATCACGCGCGCCGCGTTGCTGCGCGACCTTCTGCTCAACTACGACCTATGGCATGAGCTGTTGCAGATGCCGCCGCGGATCGCGCGCGTGTGGGAACGCATGGCCGGCCTTCCCAAACGCTATCGCATCCTCAAAGACGGCGACACGCAACCGATCGACGTCACCGCCATCGCGCTCGCCAACGGCGGCGGCCTCGTGGTCAGGCATGATGACGGCCGCAAAGAGACGATTGCGCTCGCCGACGCGAGGGCCTTGCGTTAATCCGCGCTACCTCGCACCCCGAAGACGCTCGAAAGGCCGCATCCGTGCGGCCTTTTCTGCTGCGCCACTTTTTGCACAAAACGAAGTTTTGAAATTCCCATCCTGGGAAGGCGCAAAAAGTTGGAGCCTTCGGGGTGCGAGGTAGCGCGGCTAACGTACGCTCATCACGCCCGCTCGCTTATTGGCCCATGGTTGCGTCGAAGAACTTGTCCAGGTCGCCATGGAACTTCGCAAGCGACGGAACGTGGAGATAGACCATGTGCCCGGATTCGTAGTAGCCGAAGGTGATGTGCTCGCGCAAGCCGGCGTGAAGGCCGAGGTGCGAGAACGTCCATTCAGCCGCGCCGAACGGCGTGGCCATATCGAAGTATCCAGCGCCGACGAAGACGCGCAGGTGCGGATTGAGCGTCAGCGCTTGCGCGAGATCGGCGCTCGTCGTCGGAGCGAGCCACGGGAAGGTTCCCTTGCGGGTGAAGTCCCAATCTTGGAAGACGTCGCCGCTGCACTCGCTGTAGGTTTCATCGCTCTTCCAATCCAGCTCGTTGCGCACGTAGGAGAGGAAACTCGCCTGGAAGCCGGGGTCGGTCGAACTGTCGGCGGGATCGTAGTCGGCCGAGTCGCCGAGCGGATCGATATCCGGTCCGACGTAACGCGCGTCAAGCCGTCCGATGTTGTCGTTGCTCTCGCGCATCAGCTCTTTTTCAAACCGCTCCGGCTGCACGCGAAGGCCGGCTTTTTCGATGTACCCCGTGCTTAGGCCGATCAGACGCGACATTTGCGTCGCAATCTGCACGAACTGCGCATGGGGAAGGCGGTCGCCCTGAAGCAGCGCGGACGCATATGTTCCGTTTGCAAAAGCTCGCGCCTCGTTTACCACGCTTTGCAGTGTCCCCTTATTCGGCGACTTCGAATGATACCAGTTGACGGCCGCCTCGGTGGGGAAATAGGTGATGTACGCGATGTCGTTCCCGGGCCCCGGCGCGATCGTATCGAAGTCGAGCACCGACGAGAGTAAGATCACGCCGTTGAACGCCATCGAATCGTTGGTTTGCAGGTAGTTGACCAATACGGCCGAGCGCGGCGTGCCGTAGCTTTCGCCGAGCAAGAACTTGGGCGAATTCCAACGGTCGTTACGCGTGACGTATTGGTAGATGAACGCGCCGAACGCGGCTGCGTCTTGATCGATGCCGTAGACGGTCTTGGGATCGACCTTGGGCAGCAGACGGCTGTAACCCGTGCCCGGCGCGTCGATGAACACCAGATCCGACTTGTCGAGCAGGCTGTATTCGTTGTTGACCAGCTGATACGGCGGGCCGACGTTGTGTGCGGCATTCGGAAAGACGACGCGGCGCGGACCGAGGGCGCCCATATCGAGCGGAACGCTCGCGCAGCCCGGGCCGCCATTGTAGAGGAAGGTGACCGGCCGGTGTACCGGATCGGCGCCGTCTTCCGTGTAGGCGATGTAGAACACGCGAGCTTCGGGCGTCCCCTTCTCCGATTTGATCTCGATCGTCCCCGCCGTCGCCGTGTAGGCGATCGTCCGGCCCCCGATGGTCACCTCGTGATGCGTGGACACCGTGTCGGAGGCTGCGGCGTGCGGCGGCGGAGCCGGAGCCTTCGGGGCATCGGCCGCGACAGCGACCTGGGGCAGAGCAAAGAGCGCGCAAAGTAGCGCCGACGTATAAACTCGCATGTGCATGCGACGGGCATTGCGCATCGTGGCGCAACGCCCTGCCCGTGCGGGATCAAAAATTTATTTGACGACGCCTCCCAGCGCGACGCCGGCGCCCGAGAGCGCAGACTTGGCTTGAGACTCGACGCCGCCGTCGATCGACAGGCACAAGTTTGAGGCCGTGTTGACCGAGGAGGGCTTGGGGATCATCTTGGCCGAGATCCCCGCGTCTTTGAGCGCTTTGGTGGCGATCATCGTATCGGCGTTGCTGCCGAAGAACAGAATCAAGTCAGCCATGACTCTTTGTCCTAACCCGCTTCTCCGGTCACGAGTTGTGTCAGCGCCGCCGCGACCTCGTTGAGCTCCGCAACGCGGTTCGCCGCGTGCTGCATGCGGTTGCTCATCTCTTGCGAGAGCGTATCGATGACGGTGATGTCGCCCTGCAGCTCCTCATTCACCGACTTGAGCTCCGCCAGCTTGGGCGAGGTCGCGCCCTGCGCCGAAAGCTCGTCGATCAATCGGCTGCTCCGCTCGACCGCCGCCTTGGTCATCGCGACGTGATCGCCCGAGACCTCGCTGCCGACGATCACGACGCCGAGCTCCTTCGCAGCATCGCGAACCTGCTTGCTGCGCCGATCGAGGGTCGTTGAAAGCACTTGCACGACGACCACGCCGAAGGCCAGTGCCACGAGCGCTGCGATCACGCCCCAGATCACGACGGTCGTCGTCGTGTGGTTGATGATCGCCGTCAAATTCGCCAGCGGCGTGCCGTACCAACGCGCGCCGACCACCTGCTGCCGATCGTCCACGATCGGGTCGATGTGCACGAGGTATTGCGTCCCGCCCTCGGTGTCGATGCCGGTGTACGCGGTGCCGCTCTTGATCACGCTTGCGGCCGGCTGCACCTGCTGATCGACCGTGCGCGTTCCGTCGGGTTGTTGGATCGTGCTCGAAACGATCGCATCGCCCTCGAGAATCGCCGACGCGCCGCCCAGCGCGGCGGTGGTTTGATCGACCAAATCATAGAAGTGATTCAGAAGAATGCCGCCGTAAATCGCCCCGATCGTGCGTTCATTCTGATCGCTGATCGGCGCGGCGGCCACGATCGCAAGGCCCCGGTCCAGATGCTCCGCCGCTGATTTTCCGTCGAAGCCGCGAATGTCGGCCTGCGCTTGAGGCGCGAGCCCTTCGCCCGCAAGCACGCTCGGTCCGAGCAGCGTAGCCGTGCTGACCGTCTCGCCGGTAAGCGCGCGCGTGATGAGCGCGTTGCTGCGCAGCGAGCCGGACTGCGCGCCGTTGGCGCGCGCCACGACGGCGCCGTTTGCATCGACGACGGTGAGAAACGAGAGGCCCGACGTGCGCGCGATGTTCGCGAGCTGATCGGCCAGCGCCGCCACGTTGCGAGTCTGCAGGCTCTTGCGCACCGCGTCGCTGACCGCGTCCTGCGCCACGAGCAGGCGAATCTGATCCTTTCGCGAGTCCCAATAGCCCTGGAACGCGCCGCCCCCGTTCGTCACCTGCGTTTGTCCAAGTTGCGTGAGGTCGTGTTGAAGCACGACCCGCGTCGCGATCACGCTCACCAAGAAAAAGAATACGATCGCGCCAACGATCGTTCCGAGAAGGCGTACCCGTAGACTCACCCTCATGCAGTGACTCCCTC
>DATKPZ010000160.1:0-16773 GCA_035523815.1 Alphaproteobacteria bacterium | reverse complement strand
CGGCAAACGCAGCGCCGGCGATCCACAGCAGCGCAAGAATAACGGCGACGACACTCATGGGCAGCGCGGTTCGCCCTTGGTTCCGGCGCTCCCTCGACTACGCTTCGCCGCGCTCGGGACGACCGGATTCGCTAGCGTACTGCTGCGGCGTTGAAGTACGAAGCGCGCGGGTGGTGGATCACGATCGCCGCGGTCGACTGTTCCGGAACGATTTGGAACGCCTCGGTCAGCTCGACTCCGAGGCGCTCCTGCGCGCCTAAAACGGCGAAGGCGATCGCGTGCTGTGAAACATCGGGACAGGCGCCGTAGCCCCACGAGTAACGTTTGCCGCGCTCGTGCTCGAGACGCAGCTCGGTGCGGACACGGCGATGCGTCCATTCAGCGAGCGCCTCGGCCGATTGCACGGTGAAGCCGTGCAAGAAATACGACTCGCTGTAATCCCCGCGCGCTTGCAGGGCGTCGATGCGCTCGGTCGCGGCACGGCCGACCGTGACAACCTGCAGCGCAACCACATCGATGCCCCGTCCGTCCTGCGGTTCGCGCACGTAGTCGGCAAGACAGAGATGCTCTCCGCCCACTTGGCGCGCGAACGGAAAGCGCGCGATCTCACGTGCCGGATCGGCGGGATCGTACAATATGACGTCGTTGCCCACCCCCGCCGCCGGATAGTAGCCGTAGGCGATCTTCGGAGAGAGCAAGCCGCCTTGCTCGGCTTCGTGCTGATACGCGCGCAAGCGAGGATCGAACTCGTCGCGCAGCAAGGCGTCGAACGCCTCGCCCTTGGTGTTGCTCGCGCCCCATGACAGCCGGTAGAGACTCTTGAGATCGAAGCACGGCCAGAGTTCGCGCAAATCGACGGCTTCGATCGTCGTCGCTCCGAAGAACGGCGGAAGCGGAATATCCACGTGCTCGCTCTTCACGGCAGAGATCGTTGCCGCAGCTACGTGGGTGGTGGCTCCGTCGCGCGCGCGGTCGCGCTGCGCGAAGGCTTCGCTGCGAATTCGCTCGACGAACGCCTCGCGCGCGGTATCCTCGCTCGTGAGACGATCCATGATCTCGAGCCCCTCGAAGGCGTCCTTGGCATAGAAGAGGCCCGGCGTGAAGAATCGCTCGCCCTCGTCCAGCAGCGAAATGCGCCGCCCGAAATCGCGATTGATCGCTGCGCCTCCCACGATCACCGGGAAATGCAGACCGCGCGTATCTTGCTCTTGCACGCAAATCGGCATCTGTTTGCTGGTCGAGACCAGCAGCGCTGAAAGCCCGATCGCGTCGGCCTTGACCTCGACCGCCTTCTCGAGAATCGTGTTCATCGGGACTTGCTTCCCGAGGTCGTGCACGGTGTAGCCGTTGTTCGTCAAAATCGTGTTGACGAGGTTCTTGCCGATGTCGTGCACGTCACCGAAGACGGTCGCGAGCACGACCGTCCCTTTGGTCGACCCCTCTTTTTTCTCGAGGAACTGCTCGAGGTGCGCGACCGCCTTCTTCATCACCTCGGCCGATTGCAACACGAAGGGAAGAATCAATTCCCCGGAGCCGAACTTGTCACCGACCTCTTTCATCGCCGGAAGCAAGATCTCGTTGAGCACCGCAACGGGATCGCGCTCCTCGAGCGCGATGTCGATCTTCGCCTCGATGCCGTCCTTGCGGCGGCGCAGGATCGCGTTGTGAATCTGCTGCGCAACGGGAAGGTCATCATCACCCTTCGAGACGCTCAGGGCGACGGACGGGTCGTTTGCGCCCGCCGATTCGAAGTGCTCGATGAAGCGCGCCAGCGCATCCGGCCGTCGATTGAACACCAGGTCATCGCACATCGCGCGCACGTCGGGTTCGATCTCCGAATACGGCGTGATCTCTTTGGCGTGCACGAGCGCCGCGTCAAGGCCCGCTTCGACGCAGTGATGCAAGAACACCGAATTGAGTGCCGCGCGAGCCGGCGGCTTGAGGCCGAAGGACACGTTCGAGACGCCGAGCGACGTGAGCACGCCGGGCAGCTCGCGCTTGATAAGACGAATGCCCTCGATCGTTTCGATCGCCGAAGCCGAGAATTCCGGGTCGCCCGTGGCGAGCGTGAAGGTCAAGTCGTCGAAGATCAGCGCGCCGGGCGGCAGGCCGTACTCGTCGACGACGATGCCGTAGATGCGCTGCGCGACCTCGAGTTTGCGCTGCGCGGTCTTGGCCATGCCGATCTCGTCGATCGTAAGCGCAACGACCGCCGCACCATGCTCCTTGGCCAGCGGCAACACGACGTCCATCTTCGCGCGGCCCGCTTCCAAATGCACGGAATTCAAGATCGCGCGTCCAGGATAGTTCTCGAGCGCGACTTGCATCACTTTGGGCTCGGTGGAATCGATCATCACCGGCGCCTCGACCGACTGCGCGAGCCGCCGCACGAGTTCGCGCATCTGCACGTCTTCGTCGGTCCGCTCGGTCAGCGCGCAGCAGACGTCGAGCACATGCGCCCCGCCTTCGACCTGCTCGCGCGCGACGAGCATGATCTCGTCGTAGTTGTCCTCGAGCAGCAGCCGCTTGATCTTGCGCGACCCCTGGCTGTTGATGCGTTCGCCGACCAGGAGCGGTCTGGGCTCTTGCTCCAATGCCGTCGCGGTCATTGCGGAGGCGACGTCTTGCGGGACGGCTTCGCTACGCTCGCTTTTCTTGTTTATGCTCGCTGCGCGAAGCCGCGCCCGCGACGTCGCCTCCGCGTCGATCGCGTTTCTCAGTGCGGTGATGTGCTCGGGCGTCGAGCCGCAGCAGCCGCCCACGATGTTGACCCCGAACTCCTTGACGAAGTCGCTCAGCTCTTTGGCGAGTTCGTCGGGGGTTTCGGGATAAATCGTCTCGCCCTTGGGACCCATCAGCGGCAGGCCGGCGTTGGGAATGACGCTCACGAAGCAGCGCGAATTTTCCGCGAGGTAGCGGACGGCATCGCGCATTTGCGAAGGGCCGGTCGAGCAGTTGAGGCCGATGACGTCGATGGGCAGCGCGTCGAGCGTCGCCGTGATCGCGCGAATGTCGGTGCCGAGCAGCATCCGGCCTTCGGTGATCAGCGTCGGCTGGGCTTGAATCGGGACGCGGCGCAGGCCGCGGTCGAATTCGCGCACGATCCCGGCGATCGCGGCTTTGAGTTCGAGCAGATCTTGCATCGTCTCGAGCAAGAGCAAATCGGCGCCGCCTTCCACGAGCGCGCGGGCCTGCTCGCCGTAGATGTCGGCGAGTTGCGCGAACGTGATCTTCGAGAGCGTCGGATCCGACGAGGAGATCAGCATGCCGGTCGGACCCATCGAACCCGCGACGAAGCGCGGGCGATCCGCCGTCGCGATCGCGTCGCAGGCTTCGCGCGCGAGCTGCGCGGCGCGCAGGTTGATCTCGACCGTGCGATCGCCCAGGCCGAACTCGTCGAGTTTGAGCCGCGAGGCGGTGAACGAGTCGGTCTCGACGACGTCTGCGCCGGCTTCCAAATAGGCCGTATGGATCGCGCGGATCGCATCGGGCCGCGTGAGGACGAGCGCCTCGTAGCACCCCAAATACCGATCGCCGCCGAAATCGGCAGCGGATAAGTCGAGCGCCATGAGCTGCGTGCCCATGGCGCCGTCGTAAATCAATACCCGCTCTTGCAGCAGGCGCAGATAGTCACGCAAAAGGTTTTACGTACTCGCTTGTTCGACGGCGAAGTATGGATCCGCCTTAGGCGGATTCCTGCGCGACGGCCCGGATCGCTCCGACGGCGCGCCCAGCCCGATTATACACGATCGGCTCGGCAAAGCCCGCTAAATCGGCCGCGCCCGCAACCGGGCTGCCGAGTGCCCGTAGCGCCGCCATGGTCGCGGGACCGCGCCCGCGCGAGCTCCCGTCGAGCACCTTGCTCACCAGCCCCACGCCGTCCGGAATAAGTGAGAGCCCGTGAACTCCCTCGGCTCCGGACTTGCACGCGATCGCGCCTCCCCCGGCGGCCATCAAGCGCGTATCGAATTCGACCGTTCCGCTGACGTACTCGGGGTGCGAGACCATCGCATCGCGGACCACAAGCAACGCCATCGCGTCATGCGATGCAAGCTGCGCGAGCGAGGAAAAGCGTGCGAACGCCATCGCCGCGCGCCGCAGCGAGGTCGCATAGACCGGGATGCCGCAGCCGTCGACGCCGAGCGGCCAGGTTGCCGGATCGTCGTCCGAGAGACGGGCGCAGAACGCGAGGATGTGCCGCTGGGCCGGATTGTCCGCGTCCATGTACGTCGCGAGTTCGCTCCCGAGCACGCGGCACAGCGCGAGGATGCCGGCGTGTTTGCCCGAGCAGTTGTTGTAGAGCGGGCTGCTCCCGCGGCCTTCTTGCGCGCCGCACTGCAGCGCCGATTCATCGAGTCCGATTTTGCTCAGGATCGAACGCACGGCGTCGATGTGAAACGGCTCCGCCACGTGCGAGGCGCTCATGACCGCGATCTCGCGCATGTCGAGATCGAAGGCGTCGCGCACACCCGCCGCGATCGCGGCGCCCGCAATGAACGGTTTCGCGGTTGAACGCAGAAAGACCGGCGATTCGATATCGCCGGCCTGCAACATCACGTCGCCGCGCGGATTTGCCGCGCAGACGGCGACGTGGTGAACCGATTCGACCAGATCGCCGCGCGTGACCTCGACCTGCATCAAGAGACGAGCGCGGGTTCCACCACCACCGCATCTTGGTCTGCGAATACGGCGTTGCTCAGGTAACGCTCTCCGGTGTCACATCCGATCGTGACGATCGTCTTGCCGGCCGATTCGGGTCGCGCCGCGACTTGCAGCGCAGCCCAAACGTTCGCGCCGGCAGAGATCCCCACGAGCATGCCTTCCTCGCGCGCGAGACGCCGCGCCGTCGCGATCGCATCCGCATCGGTGACACGAATCACTTCGTCGTACACCTTGGTGTCGAGCACTTTGGGAATAAACCCGGTGCCGGTGCCTTGGATTTTGTGCGGTCCCGGCGCGCCGCCGGTGAGCACCGGCGAGGCGTCGGGCTCGCCCGCGATGACCTTGACGCCGGCTTTGCGTGCTTTGAGCACCTCGCCGACACCGGTAATCGTGCCGCCGGTGCCGACCATCGCAACGAAAATATCTACAGCGCCGTCCGTGTCGCGCCAAATCTCTTCGGCCGTCGTGCGACGGTGGATCTCCGGATTCGCCGGATTCTCGAACTGTTGCGGCATGAAATACTTGGTCGGCGCGGCCTGATAGATCTCGAGCGCCTTGCCGATCGCTCCCTTCATGCCCTCGGCGCCCGGCGTCAGAATGACTTGCGCGCCATAGGCCTTGAGCAGGCTGCGCCGCTCGACCGTCATCGTGTCGGGCATCACGAGGATGCACTGATATCCCTTCGCCGCTGCCACGAAAGCCAGGGCGATACCGGTGTTTCCACTCGTCGGCTCGAGAATTTTCATTCCCGGAAGCAAGCGGCCGTCGCGCTCGGCTGCCTCGATCATCGAGACGCCGATGCGATCCTTTACCGAGCCCGCCGGGTTGAACGACTCCATCTTCACGAGCACGGTCCCGCCAAGGCCCTTGTTCAGCCGCGGGATCTTGACCAGCGGCGTGTTGCCGAACGTATCGGCCAGATTCTCATAGATTCGTGCCATAGTGCCTCTTCTAACACCGCGTTCGCGCCGTTGTGTTGCGCGCGCGAGGTGATTCTCGCCGTCTCGAACGAATGTTCGAGATGTGTTCTCCCTTTCCCAGAAGACCCTCTACGTCGAGGCGCTCGATCTTTGGGTCGACAGCATGCGCTGGCAAGATCGCTGCTACGTCTCTCACGGACACAGCGATCACGCGCGCGAGCACCGCACGGTCGTGGCCACGCCGAACACGGCGCGCATCTGCCGTGCCCGGTTCGCACGCCGCGAAGAGCGCACGCACCTCTCGCTTCTTCCGCCGAAAACGCCGGCGCGCCCCCAGCCCCACTTCGAAGAGCACGCCTTCAACGAGCCGTGGGAGGAGCGCGATCACCGCTTGACGCTCTTTTCGGCTGGACACGTGCTGGGCAGCGCGCAGTTGATGATCGAGGGTGAGCGCGGAAGCTTCGTCTATACCGGTGATTTCAAGCTGCGCGAATCGCTCACGGTCGAGCCGCCCGAGGTCAAGCACTGCGACGTCGTGCTCATGGAGTGTACCTATGGCCGGCCTCAGTACGTCTTCCCGCCGCAGGAAGAAGTCGCGGCCCAAATGGTCGCGTTCGCGCGCGAAGCGCTGGAAGGCGACGCTGTGCCCGTCTTCTTCGCCTATTCGCTGGGCAAAGCGCAGGAGGCGATGGCGATCCTGGGCAGGGCGGGATTGCCGCTCACCGTGCACGGGGCCGTCGACACGCTCGCGCAGGTCTATCGCGACTGCGGGGTCGACTTGCCCGCCTATTCCCGCTACCACGCCGAAAGCTTCGATGTGCGCAGCGTGCTGATCTGGCCGCCCGGCGGCAAAGCTTTACCGAAGGCGCTGCGCGAGCGACCCGTGCGCACGGCGGTTTTGACCGGGTGGTCGCTCGACCGCGGCGCGCTCTTTCGTTACGGAACGCAGCGAGGCTTCGCACTCTCCGATCACGCCGACTATCCCGCGCTGCTGCGATACGTCGAGCGCGCGCAGCCGCGCAAAGTGCTCCTCAATCACGGCCGGCGCGACTTCGTCTACCGCCTGCGTGCGCTCGGCGTGGACGCCGAGTATCTGGAGGACCATGCCCAACTCTCGCTTTTTTGAGCTACCCGCGCCAAAATCTTGGCGTGCAGCGGAGAATTTCGTCGCGCGGCGTACTGCCCCAGAATGAAACCTGCACGCCTTCTCGCTCTGATATTGGCCGCCGCTTTGGGGTTTGGCGGTGCCGCCTCCGCGCAAACCGCGTCTCCCCCGACGATGGACGACGCAATCGCCGCAATCAGGGCCTATGCTCCAAAGGCGCTCGAAGAGCAGGGCACGCCGGGGCTCTCGGTCGCGATCACCGATCGCACGCACACGATCGCGATCATTACCGAAGGCATGGCCGACGTTGCAAGCAAGACGCCGGTGACGGCGCAGACGCGATTCCCCATCGGCTCGATCTCCAAGTCGATGACGACGATCGCGCTGCTCGAATTGCACGACAAGGGCCTCGTGGATCTCAATGCGCGCGTGCAGCGATATCTGCCGTCGTGGTCGATTCACTCGACCGGCGGACCGGTGCTCGTTCATCAACTGCTCTCGCATACCGGCGGCGTGCCCGACGATTACACATTCCAGCAGTACGGATTCGCGATCGCGGCGCTGCGCAACGCGCACACGCTCTTTGCGCCCGGAACCGCGTGGTCGTATTCGAACGACGGGTTCGGCACGGTCGGCGCAATCGTTGCCGCCGTCTCGCGCGCTAGCTGGCAGAGCAACATCGAAGATCACGTCTTCGCGCCCCTGGGCATGGAGGACAGCTTCGCGGTCTTCAACGATCGCACGCTCTCCGCTCCGACCGCGACCGGCTACCAATTCCGCGACGCCGACTACGTGGCCGCGCCGCCGCATCCAGTGCTCATCCCCTCACCGTTCGTCGACTTCGTCGATCCGGCCGGCTCCGTGATCTCGACGCCGAGTGATATGGCGGCGTACATCCGCTTCTATTTGAACGGCGGGAAGGCCGCGAACGGCGCGCAGTTGATCGAGCCGGCAACCTTTGCCGCGATGACCGAAGCCGACCATCTGAACGACGGCAAGCCCGACGTCGCCAAGCACGTGGAGTTGGCCGAATGGCCGGCGTTCTATCACGAATACGGCTACGGTCTTTCGGTTTTCCACACCGGCGGCGATCATCTCGTCGGCCACACCGGCGGCGTCTCCGGATATACCGCTTGCTTCCAAGCCAACCTCACACGCGGTTTCGGCGTGATCGGGCTCTCGAACTTGGTCGAAGCGCCGCTGCACCCATGCGCGATCGTGAAGTACGCGATGGAGGTGCTGCGCGCACAGAGTCTGGGACAGCCGTTGCCCGCACCACCGGCGGGACCGCCGATTGCGCCGCCAAAAATCGCCGCGAGTGATTACGCCGGCACCTATCGCAGCGCCGATGGCAGCGGCGTCGTCGTGGCGAACGAGGGCGGCACGCTCTCGCTGCACGACGGCGCGAAGAGCTATCAACTCGTAGCAGCGGAGCCGGACGTCTTCTGGACCGACGATCCGCGCTTCACGATTTTCTACCTCGCGTTCGAACGCAACAAGGCCAAGGCCGTCGACGGCTTCACCAACGGCAGCGCGTACTACGTCAACGGCAAGCATTCCGGTGCGACGGCGTTCTCGCATCCCGCCGCGTGGGATCGTCTGGTCGGGCGCTACGAGAATTCGATCTTCGGATCGGCCGTCGTCATGCGCGTCGTCATCGTGAAGGGCAAACTCACGATCGATGGCCTCAGCCCGTTGCGGGCCAACGCCGACGGAACGTATGCGCTCGGCGACTCGACGGTGCGCTTCGATACGCTGTTCCAGGGGAAGATGCAGCGGCTGTGGCTCGACGGCGCCGACCTCTACCGCATCGAATTGCCCTAAAGACCGCCTAGTCGACTCCGATGTCCCACAGAAGGCCGAGATCTTTCTTCGCAAAGGTCTTGAACGCAATCAGGGTT
This sequence comes from Alphaproteobacteria bacterium, assembly GCA_035523815.1. Taxonomy (GTDB): domain Bacteria; phylum Vulcanimicrobiota; class Vulcanimicrobiia; order Vulcanimicrobiales; family Vulcanimicrobiaceae; genus Aquilonibacter. The sequence goes on along the minus strand of DATKPZ010000160.1, from coordinate 8,185 downwards.
TCGGTGTTTTCGATGCCCTCGAGCGCCGCGACATGCTCGGTAACCAGATCGTTGAGGTCGTCGTGCCGGCGCACGCGCGCGACCGCAATGATGTCAAACGGGCCGGCCACCGAATAGACCTCGGCAATTCCCGCGATGGCCAGCAGGTCGTCGGCAATCGAGCGCAGCCGCGTCCGGGAGACGTTCATCAGGATAAAGGCCGTAACCATGTGGGCGCCTTCGAAGCGCTGCAGAGCTTCGCCTACGTCGAACTCGCCGGACTGGGACTAGGAATCGCGCTTGGGGTCACACTCGGGGTCGGACTGGGACTCGGTTCATCCTCGACCCGTGTGATCGGCGAGACGTCGAGAACCAGTTTGAAATCCGTGCCGGTATGCGCCTTCGCGAACGCTTCCAGCGCTCGAACTTGACCCGGAGAGATCGGCTCTTGCGAGCGCACCAGCAGATGGGCCAGCGGCGGCGAAGCGACCCAATCGAAGCTCGCACCGAGCAAGTCGGCGCGATGAAACGTCACCGTGCCGCTCAGCAGCGCGGAGCGTAATTCGCTCTCTAGGCGCGCCTGTCGCAGCAACTGGCCGGTGCTCAGCGCGAGCGGTACGACGATCACGGCGAGGGCGAGCGCGGTCCATAAGAGCCCACTGCGCGCGCGAAGGACATGCGCGTAGCCCGCAACGACGAAAACGATCATCGACGCCAGCATGATCCCAAAGAGGTTGGTCAAGAACAGCAGGAGCGATCCCAGCGCAAGCGTTCCGTTCAGATGCGCGATCCCGATGCCGACGACGCAGAGCGGCGGCATCAACGCGACGGCGATCGCGGTTCCCGCCACGGCGCCGGCGATGCTCGGGCGGATGCGCGCGAATCCGGCTACCGCGCCCGCCGCGAGCGCCACACCCAAGTCGAGCAGGTCGGGCTGCGAACGCGAGGTGATTTCGCTGCCCAGCGTGGGCAGTGCGAAAAGCCGTGTAACGAGAATCGCAAAAGCGATCGCGATTCCGCTTCCTAGGGCCAGCGTCAACGCCGCGCGGCGCAACCCTCGCGGATCGCCGTCGATCGCTGCGAAGGCGAGCGCCCCGATCGGCCGCGTGAGCGGCGCGACGATCATTGCGCCGATGATCACGGCCACGCTGTTCTCCAGGAGCCCGAACGTGGCGATCGCGGCTGATGCGAGCGAAAGCACGCCGAAATCCAGGCTGAAGTGCCCGTCCGCGAGCGCGCCCTCGCGCAGATTCGCCGGCTCGATCATGGAGCTGGCGGTTCGCCGGTCGCCCCTGGCGACCCGTTCGGGCAGCGGGCGTAGGCTATGATTGGGTGGATGATCGCCTTTGCCCGCACGTGCGCGGCCATCGCTGCAACCGGAAGCACGCTCGAAAAGATTGCCATTCTTGCGGCATATCTGCGCGAGCTCGACGATGACGATCTGGCGCCCGCGGCGCGCTTCTTTACCGGAAACGTCTTTGCGGCACGCGAGCAAAAACGGCTCTCCATCGGTGGGCGCACGATCGTCGAGGCAGCCCGGCACGTCTGGGGCGTCACCGATACGCAACTGCGCGCCGGCTATCGCGAGCACGGCGATCTCGGCGACGCGCTCGGGCCGTTCGTGCGCGAGCCGGTGGAGCTCGGCCTCTTTCGCGATCGTCTCTCGCCCGCCGCGCTGGACGCGATCTTCGAGGAGATCGCCGCCGCGGGCGGGCGTTCGGCCGGAAAGCGGCGCCTGCATCTGTGCGAGCGCATCCTCGGCGCGTGCACGGATCACCTCGAAGCAACCTACGTCGTCAAAATCATGACCGGCGATCTGCGCATCGGCCTGCGCGAAGGCTTCGTGCTCGATGCGATCGCGAGCGCGTTCGAGCGGCCGCGCGAAGTTATCCGGCGCGCGGTCATGATCGCGGGAGACATCGGGACGGTCGCCCGCGCAGCCAAGCGCGAGGAGCTCGATTCACTGCGCTTTCGTCTCGGCTCGCCGGTCGGTTTCATGCTTGCCACGCCGCTGCTCTACGGCGACACCTATCCCGATCTCGATTCGCATTTTTGGTACTGCGAAGACAAGTACGACGGCATCCGCGCGCAAGCGCACGTGGACGGTGAGCGTATCGCCCTCTTTTCCCGCACGCTGAACGACGTCACGCATTCGTATCCCGAAATCGCCGTCGCGCTGCGCGGCCAAAGCGAGCGCATGCTGCTCGACGGGGAGATTATCGCGGTGCGTGAGGGCAAGGTGTTGCCGTTTCGAACGCTGCAAGCGCGCCTGCAGCGCAAGGAGATCGACGCGCAACTGCTTGCCGATGTGCCGCTGCGCTACGCGGTTTTCGACGCGATCGCGATCGGTGACGACGTCTTGTTCGACCTGCCGCTGCACGAACGGCGCGCACGTCTCGAGCGGGCGCTCGTTCCGAGCGAGCACGTGCTTCTAGCTCCCTACGAAATCGTCGAGCCCGGCGCGAGCGCGGTCGCCGTCAACGCTCGCTTCGAAGCCGCTCGAGCGCGCGGACACGAGGGCGCGATGTTCAAGCGTTCCGACTCCCCGTACGCGCCGGGACGGCGCGGCAAGTGGTGGCTCAAACTCAAACGCGAGCTCGCGACGCTCGACGTCGTGGTCGTCGGCGTCGAATGGGGTCATGGCAAACGCGCCAAGGTGCTCTCCGACTATACCTTTGCGGTTCGCGGCCCGCAGGGCGACCTGCTCACGATCGGCAAGGCCTATTCCGGTTTAACCGACGCCGAGATCGCCGCGCTCACGCCGTGGTTTCTCGCGCACCGCCTCGACGGGCGCGTGTACGGCCGCGCCTTCGCCGTCGAACCGGTCATCGTGCTCGAAGTCGCATTCGACATCGTGCAGAAGAGCACGCTGCATCAGAGCGGCTATGCTTTGCGCTTCCCACGGATCGTGCGCATTCGCGACGACAAGCCTCCCGCGGAGATCGACACGCTCGCGAACGTCGACGCGATCTACGAAGCGATGCTCGAGCGCGAACGCGGCGGCTAGGCGCAGGCGACTCAACGCCGGTTGCGCTGCTCTCGAATGCGGCGCGCGATCTCCTGCGGCGACGGCCCGGGTTTGCTTTCGCGCGAACCCGTCAGCGAACGGTGCAATTGTGCGCCGCCGACGAGCGCGAGTAAGAGGATCGCGATACCGGCGAACCAGAGGCGCCCGGGAACCTGTAGCGCCGAGACGCTCGCGATAATGACGGCGGCCAGCGCGGTCAGCGTTTCCCAGCGGCGCATGTTGGCGCGCTTCTGAAGGCAGGGCAACCGAGCCTCTTTTCCTGGGCGAGGCTACAGAGGGCCGGCGCCGCACAGGCGTCGAAGCTCCCGCGCCATGCCCAAACGGATCCTCTTGTTAGCGTTCGCCGCTACGGCGCTCGCCCTCGCAGCGTGCAACTCCGGCTACGACGTCAACGACCTCTACGGAACGCCTGCCCCCACGGCCACGACCGCGACCGCGACGCCGAATCCGGTCGACAGCCAGTCGATCGTGCATGTCTACGTCTCGAGTTCGCCGCTGCCGAATCAGCCGATCAACCTCTATACGGATACGAATGGGAATATCGGGACGCTGATCTCGACGCAGGTCACCGATTCGACCGGATCCACGACCTTCACCGGGCTTACGCCGGCAAAGAACTACTGCTTCACGACCAGCTACACTCCGGCCGGTGGTCTTCCGCAAAATGCCTCGCAGTGCGGATTTCTCTGGTTCGCCGGGGTGTACTTTTACTTCTAGCTAGTCTTCGTCTTCGTGAAGATGCAGATGGCAGCCGTCTTCCGCGTCTAGCAGCACGTCGCGCGCTTCGCTGAGCACATTGGCCGAGAGCGGCTCCTGCGGCGGGGCGACCGAGCCTTCCGCGGCAAGAAAATCTGCTTCGCTCCAATCTTCCCACGTTTCAAGCGGCTCACCGTCTACTTCGGCGGGGAAGCGCACGCAGAACCCTTGCTCGAGGTGCACGCCGACAACCATGACGCGCGTGCCGCGGGGAAAGTAGGTGCCGTCCTTCCATAGCGTGCCGTAGGTCGTATCGTAGTGGTGGCCGACTTTCAGTTGCTCGATCGTTCTCTCCCGTGGAGCGCGAGGGCGCGGTTGTGCCGCACGTTAGCGCGGTTCAATGCCTAAAGAGTTCCGGGGCCCCGCAGCCGCCTCCTCGATGCCTTCCAATGCGCGCTCTTCGTCGTCGGGCGGCTCATCGAGCACCCAGAGCGAGCGATGCGGTGCGAACGCCTCTCCCTCGGCGAGCGCAAGCCGTTTGAGAATTCGCGTGATGCGCCTGCCTCCGATCTCTCGACCCCAGGCGATCGGACCGCGCGGATAGTTAACACCGTATTGCATCGCGCGATCCACGTCGTCGGGCAATGCGACGTCTTCCGCGACGGCGAGCATTGCTTCGTTGACGATCGAACCGACGACGCGACCTAGAAAGAGTCCCGGCCGATCCTCCACGAGCACCACCGGCTTGCCCATTGCCTCAAAAATCTCTTGCGCGAGCGCCAACGCTTCATCGCCGCTCGCGGGCGCGTCGACGACCTCGATCGCGCTCTGGCTTTCCAAGTCACCAAGGATTCCGAATCCGACCACGCGCTCGGCATGGCGCAAACGCGGCGCGAGCGCGGAGATATCCGTCGTATAGGCGTCGGCGAAGATGATCGTTGCGGGATCCAGCCGGCGATCGAGTTCAACGATCACGTCGCTGCGATCTTCGAAGCCGCTGCCCGCGTCAACGACGAGCGTCGCCTCAGGATCGAGATGGTCGAGAAGATCGTCGTTCTCAACCCGCTGCACGCGCTCGCAACACGCACCGAGCGCGCCGGCTAACGCATCCGCGGCTGCGCCGAAGCCGATCACGGCGACGAACTCTTCCAACACTTCGGCGTCCTCGCGCGGCTCGACCGAGAGCTCGAGCCGAGCATAGCGCCCATCGTCATAGGTGTAGAAACCGGATCCCGTCTTGCGCCCGAGCCGATTTTGCGCGACGAGCTCGCGCTGCATCGCCCGCGGCGCGAGCCGTTCGGCTTCCAAACGCTCGTAGACCGATTCGCTGACTGCGAGATTCACGTCGATTCCAATGAGGTCCATCAACTCGAAGGGCCCCATGCGAAAGCCGGCACCGCGGGCGAGCGCATCGAGCTCTTCGATCGACGCAACCCCGCGCTCGAGTGCGCGCATAGCTTGCAAATAGAACGGACGGGCCACCCGATTGACGATGAACCCGGGCGTATCGGCACATTCCGCGCCGATCTTCCCGATGCGTTCCACGAACTCGCGCCCGCGAGCCAGCGTCTCGTCCGACGTACGCTCGGCAGCGACGATTTCGACCAGCTTCATCACCGCCGGGGGGTTGAAGAAATGCAGACCGATGACGCGCTGCGGAAACTCACAATCCTGCGCTAATTCGCCCACGCTCAGCGATGACGTGTTCGTGGCGAGCAGCGCTGCCGGATCGAGCGCGCGTTCGAGCGCGGCGAAAACCGTGCGCTTGAGGTCGAGCCGCTCGGGAACCGCCTCGATTGCGATCGAGGCATGCGTCCGCTGCGGAATCGTCTCGCGCAGGGAAACGCGCGCGACGATGGATTCATCGCCCGCGCGCTGCGCATCGCTGCGAATGCGCGCAACCGCTCGTTCGACCGATGCCGGGTCGGGCTCGACCAGCTCGACCGAGTACCCGGCGCGCGCGGCGACGAAGGCGATGCCGGCCCCCATTGTCCCGCCGCCGACGACTAAAATGAGATCTTCCACGAGTGGTGTACTTCGCGAAGGCATGGAAAAACCGCTTTGGCGCGTCCGGTCCTCGAGCTATCTGATCGACTCGGAGCATCTGCGCATTCGTAGCGACGAAATCGAGTTGCCCAGCGGCGCCGTGCTTCCCAACTACTACGTGCGCGAATCGCTCGGCTTCGTGATGGTCTTCGCGCTCACCCCGGCCCGCGAAGTGGTGCTCGTGCGCGAGTATCGCTACGGCATCGACGAGGTGATCGTCGAGCTTCCCGCCGGGAGCATCGACGCAGGCGAAGACCCGCTCGCGAGCGCGCAGCGCGAACTCGCGGAAGAAACCGGCTATACGGCCGCGCGCTGGGAACATCTCGCGACGCTTCCCGCCGAACCAGTGCGTTCGAACAGCATGCTGCACGCGTTTCTGGCCTTCGATGCCGCTGCAACGCAGGTGCAGAAGCTCGATCCGACCGAGGCGATCGAACCGTTTACCGTGCCGCTCGGCCAGATTCGAGCGATGCTTCGCGCCGACGCGATCGGATCTGTCAGTTGCGTTGCCGTCGCCTACGCGGCGCTCGATCGTTTGGCTTCATCATCCTGAAAATACGCGCCTCGAAACCGCTAATGCTTCGCCGCGGCGCTATCCGTGTTGAGTGATGCCGTCACATCGACGGTAATGTCGGCGTACTGTCCGGGGCCGGTTTGCTGACGGATCGTATCGTACTCTTTCATCTGCGTCGTGATCGTCTTGGCCATATCGTAGGTAAACGTCGCCGTCCCGTGAACGGTGCCGCCTTGGCCGCCCGCGATCTTTTGATCGTTATTTTCCGAGATCGTGGCTGTGTTGCCGCTGATGCCGGTGACGGTAAAGTCGAGCGACACCCCGGCCGCGGCGTTGCCCTCGTGCCAGTGCCGTTTGGCGTCGAGCGCGGAAGGGTCGAAGAATTTCGGCGAGAGGGTCCGCAGCACCGACATCTCTTCCGGATTCACTTGCCCCTGGGCGCAGATCACGTTGGTCGTGGGGTAGACGACGCATTCGACCGGTGCGGCACTGCGGTTACCCCGTTGAGCACTCTCGCTCACCTTGGTCACGAGCCCCCCGTCCGGTTCCACACCGAACGCATCGACCGTGATGGTGCCGGTGTCGGAGGCAACCCCCATGTACGAGGTGTCACCGGAGCCCTCGGCTCCCGACCCGCCCGACGCGTTCGGGGCGCCGATGAGCCGGCTATTCATGTCGGTGTCGTGGGTGTCGTTGGTGATGCCCACGCTGAAATTGTAAACCAGCTCGCGCTGGACCGCTTGCTGGGCGGCGGCGGGCAGCGCGGCGCCGGCCAGCCCGAAGGCGATAAGAAGAATGACGAGGTGACGCATAACGAGTGAAACCTCCGTTTCGGTGTGGGGTACTTTAGGATGAGTACCACTTGCTTCCCGTCACGAGGCCCGACCAATGCTCTCGACCTTCATCCGCTTGACCCTGATCATCGCCCTAGCGATCGTCGGGATCGTCCTGGCCTTCGTCGTCCTCAAGGTCGTGCTGGTCGCCGCCGTCATCGCCGCGGTCGTGGTCGGCGGTCTCTTCCTCTATAACATGATCCGGCGCCGCACCGGCGTCCCCGTCATTCGCCGGTAAGCGAAAGCCAATCTAGCAGGCGCTCGCTAAGGCCGTCCGGCTGTTCAAGCATTGGGACGTGCCCCGAGCCTTCGAGCATCGCTAGGCTGCCCGACCGAAAGGCGGCCGCCGTCAGCGCCGCCTCGGCGGCCTGGATTCCCGGATCCTCCGTCCCCGCGACGACCAAAACCGGCATCGTAAGGTCGCCCGCGATGTCGTGCGCACCGTCGCGCAGCGCCATGCCGCGCAGCATTGCGGCAAGTCCGCGCGGATCGTTTTTTTCCGCAATTTTCCTGAAAGTTTCGACGATTTGCGGACGCTGCCGTCGCGTTGTCGCGCCGAGCGTCCCCTCGAGCATTTCCGTGATGATGCGCTCGCTCGAACCGCGCAGCTCCGCGTCGTCCGCGAGTTCGAATCGATGCGCCGCGCGCTCGGGCTCATCGGCGGTGATGCGCGAGCAGACCAGCGCCAGACGATCGAGACGCTCGACGTACATGCGCGCAAAGGCGAGCGCGACGTAACCACCGAGTGAGTGGCCGACGAGCGATGCGCGCTCGACGGCCAACGCATCGAGGACCGCCGCCACGTCCCCGGCGAGCGATTCCATCAAGTACGGCCCATCGGTAACGCTTGACGCGCCCATACCGCGCAGGTCCATTGCGACCACGCGAACGCGCCCCGACAGCGCGCGCACCTGCGCGCTCCAGATCTCGCGCGAGAGCGGGAAGCCATGGATCAGCACGACGGTGTCGTCGCCGTTTCCGGTTATCTCGACGTCGATGCGGGCGTCGCCGTTGCTCACCCGCATGCGTTGCGGCGCTCAACCAAAGTTATCAAAACTTGCATTGAAGCTGAGAATACTGTATAAGGTA
>DATKPZ010000159.1:0-2332 GCA_035523815.1 Alphaproteobacteria bacterium | reverse complement strand
CGCGCCGATCTGCATCAGTCGCGTCTCGCGCCGTATTTCGTGCAGCCCGACCCGAGGATCGACAGCGTGATCGAATCCGTCATCCCGTGGTTCGCGCGCCCCGCGCTATGGCCGTACTTCCACCGCCATCATTTGTGAGCTAAGCTCGCGTGACGCGGCGGCGACGCCGCTGCCGAGTTCGACGCGCGCGCCGCAGTCGGCGAGCGCAAGTTCGAGCGCCGCAATCGCACCCAGCAAATCGTTCTCACTCACGTCGCCCATCGTCCCGAAGCGCACGATCTTGCCGGTGAGCTCGCCCTGGCCGCCCGAGATAACCACACCGTAGCGTTCGCGTAGCGTCCGCAGGAGATCCGCCGCATCGACGCCATCCGGCGGATAGGCGGCGACCACGGTAACCGAATGGGCGTCGGGACGCGAAAAGATCGTGCAGCCGAGCACCTCGAACGCCGCGCGGACCGCGCGCGCATAGGTTGCGTGCCGTTCGAAATTCGCATCCAGTCCGTCGACGTGATACCGTTCGAGCGCGACGGCGAGCGCGTAGAACTGCGAGATCGGCGGCGTCCACGGCGTTTGTCCCTTGCTTGCGAATTCGCGCGCCTTCTTCAAGTCGAAATAGAAGCGTGCGGCGCGCGACGATTCGATCGCCTTCCAGCCGCGCTCGCTGACCGCCACCATCGCGACGCCAGGCGGCGCGGCAAATGCCTTCTGCGATGCCGTGATCACCACGTCGAACCCCCACGCGTCCATCTCAAACGGTGATGCGCCAAGGCCGCTCACCGAGTCGACGATGGTGAGCGCCTCGTGGTTGCGGGTGACGGCCGCAATCGCCGCCATGTCATTTTGCACGCCCGTCGAGGTCTCGTTGTGCGTGAGCAAAATGCCATGAAAACGCGACCCGTCGCTTTGCTGCAACCGAGCCCTCAGCGCCGCCGGATCGAGCGCGGCGCCGAGCGGCGTCTCGAGCACCTCGACCTGGCAGCCATGCACGCGGGCAATCTCGGCGAGGCGTTTTCCGAAAACGCCGACCGGGCACGAAAGAACGCGGTCGCCGGGAGAGAAGCAACTCACTACTGCCGCTTCCAGGCCCCCCGTACCCGACGAGCCGAGGAAGATCACGTCGCTGCTCGTCCCGAACACCGGTTTCATATCGCGCTCCAAACGCGCGAGCAACTCGGCAAAGTCGGTTCCGCGATGATTGATCATCGGCCACGACATCGCTTCGAGCACGGGCTGCGCAACGGGGACGGGACCGGGGAGCAGTAAGAGCGTCTTTCTCATCTTTGGAGAGTTCGTTATGGACGTCGAAGTTCCGGTCCGGCTTACCGCACTGTCGTCATGCGGCGGCTGCGCAAGCAAACTCGGTTCGGCCGAACTCGCCTCGGTGCTGCGCGGTTTACCCTCGACGGCCAACGAACGCGTGCTGGTCGGCTTCGGCACCGCGGACGATGCGGGCGTGTATGCGTTGCGCGACGATCTCGCGCTCGTGCAGACCGTTGACTTCTTCACCCCGATCGTCGACGATCCATACGATTTTGGCCGCGTCGCCGCGACCAACGCGATCTCCGACATCTACGCCATGGGCGGCACGCCGATCAGCGCGCTCAATATCGTCGCGTTTCCGGAATCGCTCGACCTCGGCGTGCTCTCGCGCATTCTCGCGGGCGGCGCCGACGTTGCGCGCGCCGCGGGCGTCGCGATCCTGGGCGGACATACGATCAAAGACGACGAGCCGAAATACGGCATGGCCGTGACCGGTACGATCGATCCGCGGCGCATCGTCACCAACGCGAACGCGCGGCCGGGTGACGCGCTCGTGCTGACCAAGCCGATCGGGACGGGCATCCTGACGACCGCCGCCAAGCGCGATGCGATCGCCTATGCGGATTTGCGCCCGGCGATCGACTGGATGACGACGCTCAACGCCGGCGCCGCTGCCGCGATGGTCGAAACGCGGGTGCATGCTGCAACCGACATCACCGGGTTTGGAGTGCTCGGCCACGGCGGCGAGCTTGCGCGCGCCTCGGGCGTGCGGCTGGTCATCGACGCGAAGGCCGTGCCGCTCATGGACGGCGTGCTCGATTTGATTCGCGCCGACGTGGTGCCCAGCGGCACGAGAAATAACGTCCGCACGCATGCCACGTTTACGACATTCGCTGCATCCGTTGACGAGGCGCTGCGTGTTGCACTCTCCGATGCACAAACTTCCGGTGGACTCTTGATCAGCGTTGCCCCCGATCGGCTCGAGGCGCTGCGCCGCGCACTGCGCGCGGCCGGCGTCCTGGATGCGGTGATCGGCGAGGTCGTGCAGGGCGAAGGCATCACGGTCGCGTGA
>DATKPZ010000158.1:0-4173 GCA_035523815.1 Alphaproteobacteria bacterium | reverse complement strand
TGAAAGTCGGCTTCCGCGCGAACGCGCGGTAACCAAAAATTCAGATCGTCGAACACCGAGTCGTACGGGAAGCCGAGTTCGCGAAACATTTCCATCTCGGCGTGCTCCGCGTAGCGCCAATAGTTCACGAAGTAGATGATGCCGGCGATGTCGCAGTCGCCCCACTGCACCTGTGCCCGCGTCTCGAAGGTGCGCGCACCTTCGGGCAAGCTATCGCGAAACTGCGGCATGCACGTAGCGGGCGAGCGGATCGACTTCGAGATTCACGCGCGATCCCGCCGGCCGCGAGCCGAGCGTCGTGCGCGCGAGCGTTTCGGGAATCAGCGCGATCTCGAACCAGTCCTCGCCGATGGCTGCGACGGTGAGGCTCACACCGTCGATGGCAATGAACGCCTTCTCCGCGATCATCGGCGCAAGCGCCCGTGGGCGCTCGAGGCGCACGCGCTCGCCTTGACCTTCGGGCGCGCGCGCAAGCACGGCGGCGGTCGCATCGACATGCCCGTAGACGAAGTGACCGCCCATGCGATCGCCCACGCGCAGCGAGTATTCCAGATTCACCGCATCGCCGGCTCGCAGCGCGCCGAGCGTGCTGCGCTCGAGCGTTTCGGGAACCACGTCGAACCAGATCCGCTCGCCGTCGATGCGCGTTGCGGTGAGACAGACGCCGTCCACCGCAATCGAATCCTTGACCTGCGGCGCTTCGTGCTGCACGCCTTCGGCGTCGATCGCCAGCGTAACGCCGCCGTGCGCTCCTGCGGCCGTGCTTACGATCCTTCCGCGATAACCGATGAGTCCGCTGAACATGAGGGACCATCGTTCGCGACGGCGACCACCAATGCTTGCGAAACCACCGCGCCCGCCGCGCGAAGGACGGCGGCGCAATCTTCGAGCGTCGTGCCGGTGGTGCATACGTCGTCGACGAGCGTCACGCTGCGCCCGCGAACCAGGCCCGCATCACACCAAAAGCGTCCACGCGCGGCCAGACGCTCGTCGCGCGAACGGCCGCGTTGCGCGTCGCCGTGAATCGGCTCGATCGCGCACAGCACCGACGCGCCGGTGCGCCGCGCGGCGACGCGTGCGACGTATTCCACGCCGTCGAGCCCGCGGACCCGGCGCCGCGCCGCGGTGGTTCGCACCGGCACGAGCAGCATCGGCGCCGAAACCATCGCCGCGAGCCGCTCGCCCAGGCTCTGCGCCACGTCGCGGCGTCCGTCTTTGAGCGCTAGCACGGCGCGGCGCAATGCGCCGCGATACTCCTCCAGCGCGTAGACGCGCAGCGTCGGGAGCACGCGAAGCAACGGCGGCTGATCGAGCGGAAGGCAGCGCTCGCACAGCCCCGTACCCGTGACGGCGCAACCAGCGCACGCGGGCGGAAAGAGCACCTCCAGAATCGCGTGGAACATCCCACGCTTCCATCCCGCGCTCTAGACGGGTTGACAAGAGGCGACGATATCGCCGTCGATCTGCGTTCCCCCATCGATGCGCGTGTCTTTACCGACGATCGCTCTGCGCAGGTGCGCTCCGGCGCCGATCGTGCTCTCCTCCCACACGATGCTCGCCTCGAGGATCGCGCCGTCTTCGACGACGGTGCCGTCGCCGATCACCGATGGCCCGGCGATGCGCACCCGTTCGCCGATTCGCGCCCGGGCGCCGATCCACACGTTGGCGTCGATCGCCGCACTCGGGGCGATGCGCGCGGTCGGGTCCGCGCCGTTCGCGCGCGTGTCCGGAATATGAAAGGCGCCGTTGACGACGTCGGCACTGGCTCGCCGGTATTCACCGGGCGTGCCGATGTCGCACCAGTAGGCGCCGCGCGCATCGTAGCCGTAGAACGGTAAGCCATCGACCAGCAACTCTGGAAAGACTTGCTTCCCGAAATCGTAGAACGTCTCGGCCGGAATGCGCTCGAAAATTTGAGGCGAGAACGCGTAAATGCCGGTGTTGACCAGGTTGCTGCGCTCGGTTCCCGGCGCGGGCTTTTCCTGAAAACCGGTGATGCGCCCGTCGGGATCGGTCACGACGACGCCGTATTGATCGACTTGCTCGCGGGTCACGAGGCCGATCGTCGCAATCGCGCGCTTTGCTTCATGCATCGCAACGAGGCGATCCAACGGGAGGTCGGTGAGATCGTCGCACCCGACGACGACGAAGGTCTCGCTTCCGAAAAACCGCTGCATGGGCCGCAGCGCACCGGCGCTTCCCATCAGCGTCGCCTCGTGCAGATATTCCAGGCGAACGCCGAAGGCCGAGCCGTCACCCAGCGCGGCGGTAATCGCATCCGCGAGATAGTGGACGTTGATCGCGATCTCGTCGTATCCGAACGACTTGAGGTATTTGATCAGGTGGATCGCGTTGGGCACGCCGGCGACCGGGACCAAGGGCTTGGGAACCGTCTTGGTCAGCGGATACAGGCGTGTCGAAAGTCCGCCGGCCAAGAGCATCGCCTTCATGTTTGCTCGTCTATACCTTTCTGTCTTCGTACACCGAGTCGATCCAGCGCGACCAGCCACACAAAATACGGCAATGCAAGTTGACGGCGCACGCGTCGCGGTTCGCGAATCAAGCGGTACAGCCACTCGAGGTGCAGCTCTCGCCAGATCATCGGCGCGCGCTTTACGCGGCCGCTGATGACGTCGAACGACCCGCCGATTCCGATGCCGGCGCCGCATCCGGTCGCGCGCAAATTACGCGCCAGCCACATCTCTTGCCGCGGCGAGCCCAAACCGACGAAGATGATGCGCGCGCCGCTGCTTCGAATCGAGTCGACGATCGCCGGTTCCTCCTCGCTGGTGAAAAATCCGTTGCGCGTTCCGGCAACGATCAGCCCGGGAAAGCTGCACTCGAGAATTGCTGCGGCATCGGCGGCAACGCCTTCGGCGCCGCCGAAAAGATACACCGGCAGGCCCTCCTTCGCTGCGCGTTGGCAAAGCTTTTCCATCAGATCGACGCCGGTGACGCGCTCGCGCAGCGCGGCCCCGCGGCGACGCGCGACGGCAAGCACGCCGACCGTGTCGCAAAGCGAGAGCGCGCTTGCATTCACCACCGCGCGAAAGGCATCGTCATGCTGCGCGTACACCACCATCTCGGTACCCAGCGTCACCACCTGCGCGACGTCGCCTTCGCGCGCGTAGCGCAGAATGGCTTCGGTCGCCTCATCCTGATCGAGCAGGTCGAGGCGACATCCGAGAATATCGATCGAATCCAAGGTCAGCGCAACTTATGCGGTCGTCAGGTACGATGCGACGAGCGGACGCAAACGTTCGACCACCGCGGACGGAAGTTCGTCGAGCGGCGGCCGGCAGCGGCCGGCTTTGAAGCCCAGCTCGTTCATCGCCCACTTGATGCCGATGGGACTGGTCACCGCAAAGAGCGCATCGCTGAGTTCCAAAAGCCCGTTGTGAATCGAGGCTGCGCGCTGCACGTCGCCGGCCATGAACGCGTCGAGCATCGAGCGGTATTCCCGCGAGCACAGGTGCGAAGCGACGCCGACGAGGCCGTCGGCTCCGACGGCCAAGCAGGGAAGAAACAGATGGTCGTCACCCGACCACACGGTGAAGCCCGCCGGACGATCGCGCACGATCGTGGCGATCTGCTTGAGGTCTCCGCTGGATTCTTTGACGCCGATGATGTTCGGGTGGCGCCGATTCAGTTCGAGCAAGGTCTCGGGCAGCATATTGGCTGCCGTACGGCCCGGGATGTTGTACACGACCACGGGCAGCGTCGTCGCATCGGCCACGGCGCCGAAAAACTCCAGCATCCCGCCTTGCGTGGGCTTGGCGTACGGCGGCACGACGACTAGCAGCGCATCGGCGCCCGCTTCCTGCGCGTCTTTTCCCGCGCGAATCGTCGAGCGCACGTCGTTCGTGCCGACGTTGGCGATCATCGTCGCCTCACCGATGGCGGCCTTCACCGTCGCAAAGAGCTCGCGCCGCTCGTTTGGGTCGAGCGTCATGCCTTCGCCGGTCGAGCCCGCGATCACGAGCCCCTCGTTGCCGCGATCGATCAGCCAGCGCGCGAGGCGCGCGGCTTCCTTGGTGTCGATGGCGCCGCGTCCGTCGAACGGCGTGATCATCGCCGTCATGATTCGTCCGAGTCGGCTCATTGGTTCTCTCCCGTCGCCAGATGGAATTGGTCGTGTACGGCGGCCTCGGCGCGAGTCACGTCGGCCTCCGG
>DATKPZ010000157.1:0-4360 GCA_035523815.1 Alphaproteobacteria bacterium | reverse complement strand
GAATAGGCGCGACCGCACATGCCGTAGTTGCCGGCGCCAAAGCTTCCGCCGATGATCACCGTGAACTTTGGAACCTCCGCACACGCGACCGCCGTGACGAGCTTGGCGCCGTCTTTGGCGATGCCGCCGTTCTCGTATTCTTTGCCGACCATGAAGCCGGTGATGTTTTGCAAGAAGAGGAGCGGCGTGCCGCGTTGCGTGCACAGTTCGATGAAGTGCGCGCCTTTGAGCGCGCTTTCCGAAAAGAGAATCCCGTTGTTCGCGATGATGCCGATCGGATGGCCTTCGATCCGGGCGAAGCCGCAGACGAGCGTCGTGCCGTAGCGCGCTTTGAACTCGTGGAACTCCGAGGCGTCGACGAGTCGCGCGATGATCTCGCGCACGTCGTACGCAAGGCGGCTGTCGGCGGGGATGATTCCGTAGATGTCGCGTGGATCGTATGCCGGCGGCTGAGGCTCGGATTTGTCCCACTGCAACGGAAGTTCGCGATGCAGGTTACGCACGATCTCGCGAACGATGCCCAGTGCATGGAGATCGTCGTTGGCGAAGTGGTCGGCGACGCCCGAGATCCGCGTATGCACGTCGGCGCCGCCCAGCTCTTCGGCGGTCACTTCCTCGCCGGTCGCTGCTTTGACCAGCGGCGGGCCACCGAGAAAAATCGTGCCGGTGCCGCGCACGATCACGGTCTCGTCACTCATCGCCGGGACGTACGCGCCGCCGGCAGTGCACGAGCCCATCACCGCCGCAATTTGCGGGATGCGCTTGCCCGACATGCGCGCCTGATTGTAGAAGATGCGCCCGAAGTGATCGCGGTCGGGGAAGACCTCGGCCTGCAGCGGCAAGAACGCCCCGCCCGAGTCGACCAGGTAAATGCAGGGCAGGTGGTTTTGCTCGGCGATCTCTTGCGCGCGCAAATGCTTCTTGACGGTGATCGGGTAGTACGTGCCGCCTTTGACCGTCGCGTCGTTGGCGACGATCACGCAATCTTGCCCCTCGACGCAGCCGATTCCGGTGATGATGCCGGCGCTCGGCGACTCGTTGTCGTACACGTCGAGTGCGGCGAGCGCGGAGAACTCCAGAAAATCCGAACCCGGATCGACGAGCGTATCGATACGCTCGCGCGCGGTAAGCTTGCCGCGGGCTCGATGTTTGGCGATTGCGCCCGGGCCGCCGCCGTCGCGCACGGCAAGCAGTCGCTCGCGGAGCTCATCGCAGAGAGCGGTCATGCGTTCCGCGTTACGCGCGAAGCTCTCGCTTTGACGGTCGAGGTTACTTTCCAACAGACTCACGAGCTTCGCGTTTCGCGGAGCGTCCCGGCTTAACCCGTCCTTCATGACGACCCGTGATCGTCTTCCCTTACAATGTCCGCATGGCAGCGGGATATTTGCGCCCGGCGGGGCGTGTCGACGTCATGACGGCGCTGGGACCCTACCATGGGCCGTGGGACGATCGCCTTGCCGCGCACTTGCTGCGCCGGGCCGGATTCAGCGGTACCCCCGGCGAGGTCGCGCGTCTTGCGGCGATGAGTCCGCACGATGCGGCGGAGTCGCTGATCCACTACCCGGACACGACCGCCCTCGGACCCGCGCCCGAGGTCATGGCTTACCCAAGCTCTCCGCGCTTCGCGTTCAAGGGTTTGGACGAGATGCAAAAGCGCGAGGCCGCGCGGGCGCGCCGTCAAGAGGCAGTCGGAGATATCATCGCGCTGCAAGAGTGGTGGCTCGGCCGCATGCTCACCACGCCTGCTCCCCTGCAAGAGAAGATGACGTTCGTGCTGCACGGGCATTTCACGACGGCAGCGGTTCAAAAAGGTGTCTGGCCGAATCTCGTGCTCGCGCAGAATCAACTCTTCAGGCAATATGCGCTGGGCAATCTGCACGATCTCACGGTCGCGGTCAGCAAAGATCCCGCGATGCTGCTCTACCTCGACAACGCCGAGAACAACAAGTCGCATCCAAACGAAAATTATTCGCGGGAATTGATGGAGCTCTTCACCCTGGGCCTGGGCAACTACACCGAAGAGGACGTCCGGCAATCGGCGCGTGCTTTCACCGGTTGGACGATCGACCGTCAAACCGGCGAGTTCACCTTCAATCCGCGCACGCACGACGACGGCGTCAAGACGTTCCTTTCCCGAACCGGGAACTTCGACGGGACGGATATCGTCGACATCATCTACCAGCAGCGGGCGGCCGAGACGTTCTGGGCGACGACCTTGCTCAACGCCTTCGTCTACAACGATCCCGAGCCCGAGCTCGTCAATGAATTTGCGAACGTTATCGCGCGGAATAGGTTCGAGCTCGCGCCGACGATGTCGACGCTGCTGCGCAGCAACGTCTTCTACTCGCCGCGCGCCTACCGCGCGCTCGTCAAGAGCCCGGTCGAATTCGTGGTCGGGGCGCACAAGCAGCTCGGCTTGGATCGCATCGTGCCGGGGACGCCGGCGGCGCTGCGCTCGATGGGCCAGGTGCTGTACTACCCGCCCAATGTCGCCGGCTGGCCGGGTGGAGCGAATTGGCTCACCTCGCAGATGCTGATTGCGCGCGAGAATTTCGTGACGCGCCTGGTCAACGGTCGGGACATGAGCAGCTCGACGTGGGTCGGCCAGGTTCCGATGGATGCGACGAAGGCATCAAAAGAAATCGTTGCCACGATCTTGCACGGCGACGCACCCGATCAAGCCTACGCCCAGCTGGTCGCCTACCTCGACGGCTCGGGAACGTCCGCTCTCGGGATGCTGTCGGCCGAAAATTACGACGAACGCGTGCGCGGCGCGGCGTATCTCACGATGGCGATGCCGGCCTATCAGTTAGGATAACGATGTCAACGATGAAACGCGGGAAATTCTTGCTCGGCGCTCTCTCCGGCCTGACGGTCGTGGCCAACATGGACCACGTGCTCGGTCGCGCGCTCGCGGAGGGGCCGCTGCCGGGTTTGCCCGGCGCGAGCGATCGCGTGCTGCTGCTGATCAACTTGCAGGGCGGCAACGACGGCCTCAACTGCGTGGTGCCGCACGGGAACCCGTTGTATTATCAAATGCGCCCGAGTCTCGCGGTGCCGCGGGCCGACGTGCTGGCTATCGACGCGAACGTCGGCTTCAATCCGCAGATGCGTGCGCTCAAAGCGATGTACGATAAGGGCGAGGTGGCCGTGGTCCAAACCGTCGGCTACCCCGATCCCGATCACTCCCACTTTCGTTCGACCGAGATTTGGCAGACCGCAGCGCCGGATCGCTACGAGCACACCGGGTGGCTGGGCCGCTACCTCGACGACGCGCAGTTGCCGAAGAAGAATCTCTTCAACGGTGTGGCGGTCGCGCAAGTGCTGCCCGAGGTGCTGGTGTCGAACCAGGTCGACGTCCCTTCGATCGCGAGCCTGAGCGGTTACGGCTTGCTCAGCGATCGCAACGCAACGTCCAAGCGGACCTACACGGAACTCGTGACCGACAATCGGTTCCCGTTCGTTTCGCCCTACCTCGGACACGTTGCGGAGATCGAAGACCACGCGCAGCGCGGTTCGGAAGAATTGCCCAAGCTGGTCGCCGGGTACAAAACCGATGCGGCCTATCCGGCCACGCCGCTCGGACGCAGCCTCGCGCTCGCGGCGCAAATCGCGGGGAGCAACCTCGGCACGAAGGTGCTTTACGTGCAGCACGGCTCGTTCGACACCCACGTCAGTCAAAAGCCGACGCAGGATCGTTTGCTCGGGGAGTTCTCGGAGGCGATCGGCGCTTTCTACGGCGATCTTGCGGCGCACGGCAACGAGAAGAAGGTCCTTACCTTGACCTTCAGCGAGTTTGGCCGGCGCATCGCGGAGAATGGGAGCCGCGGCACCGATCACGGCGAGGCCTCTCCGCTCTTCGCGATCGGCGGCGGCGTCAAAGGCGGACTGTACGGCACCGCGCCCGATCTGAGCAACACGAACATGGGGAACGTGCGCTTTGACACCGACTTCCGCAGCGTGTACGCGACCGTGCTCGAACGCTGGCTCGGGCGCCCCTCCCAAAAGATCCTCTCCGGGAATTTCGATCAGCTGCCTATAATCGCCTAAGGGTGTCGGCTAGCGTACTCTTTTTGGGCAGCGGCGGCGCGCGATTCGTCGTCGCGCGCCAGTTTCGCGCGTCGGGCGGGATGTGGCTCGTTCTGGGCGAGACGCAGATTCACATCGATCCGGGGCCCGGCGCGCTCGTCCGGGCGCTCTCGCACGTGCCTCCGTGCAACCCGCGCGAGCTTTCGGCGATCGCCCTCTCGCACAAGCATCTCGATCACGCGGCCGATTCGACGGCGATGATCGAGGCCATGACTTCGGGCGGCTTTCGCCGCCGCGGCATTCTGCTTGCGCCCAAGGATGCGCTGGAAGG
>DATKPZ010000156.1:0-2789 GCA_035523815.1 Alphaproteobacteria bacterium | reverse complement strand
GTGGACCGCGCCCGGAGCCGCCTACGGTCTGGTCGGCATGGCGGCGCTCTTTGCGGCGGCGGCCGAAGCGCCGATGACGGCGATCCTCATCGTCTTTGAAATGTCGAACGACTACACGATCATTCTGCCGCTCATGGTGTGTGTGGTGATCGCGACCGTGCTCGGACGCCGGCTGCTGGGCTCGACCGTGTACGAAATGAAGTTGATCCGTCGCGGGATCGACTGGCAACGCGTGCGGCGTCCGCGATTCCTCAGTCGCGTCAATATCGGAACGATTCGACGAGACCCGCCGGTGGTCGCTCAGCTGAACGACGAGATCAGCAGCGTCGCGATGCGCGACGGCGAGGCGGGCGAACTTGCGGTCCCGGTCTGCAGCGGGCGGCGCTTCATCGGTATCGTGAGCTCGGCGGACCTGGCCCGCGCCATCGCCGAAGGTCACGGGAACGATCGCGTCTCGACGATCGTGCAGACCATGAGCCACGTGCTGCATGCCGACGATACGGTGGAGCGTGCTGCCACGCTGATGGCCGACGCGCCGGTTCCGCTCTTACCGGTGGTTGACCCGCACGACGAGCATCTGCTCGGCATCGTCACACGCCGCGACGTGCTGCAGGCCTATCGCAGTTTAGCCGACGTGTAGGCGCTACCGCTCTGCAGCGGCCGCGCGTCCAGGCATCGAGCACCGTGATGCGCCCAGCGTTATCGGCGTTGCGAGCGGCTTCGTGAAGAGTATCCCCTTCCAGCCATGCGGAAGCGCGAGCCTCGTTGTGTTGTAGAAGCTCTGGTTCTTCGGCGTAATCGTGAATTGGTAACCCGAGGCGCAAGCGATGCGAAAGAGACCGAGTCCCGCGATCCCGGAAAGATTGAGACACGCTTCCTCTGCTGTTGCGATGTCGAGCGCGCGCTCCGCCGCGGGTAGGGTGAAGGTCAGCGAACTGTAGCGAGGCGTCGCGTAGGGAGCTATGCACGAATGAAACGCGCGTACGCTCTCTGCCTGCGGAACGTGGGCCGGGCTCAGGCCGCGCAACGGAAATGCTTCCCCGAGGGCAAAGGCGATCAAAGCGGTGCACATCAAGGCAAGTAGAGCTTTCACGGTCCCCCCTCTGCGATCGGAATCGCTGGCTGCGGTTCAGCGTTCGTAGAGCGTCGTGGCGCGGTCGTCACGCGATTCCCATCCGGCGCGCTCGAGTTCGGGTGAATCTGAGTCGCCCGCGGGATAGCCGACACAAAGATAAGCGATGAGCTTCCAGTCGGGCGGGACCTCGAGCGCTCGAGCGATCGTGTCGGGATCGAGAATCGAGACCCATCCCGCTCCGATCCCGCGCGCGCGTGCCGCGAGCCAAAACGTGTAGACGGCGTTGGCGGCGGAATACGCCAGCATTTCGGGCATCGTCGCGCGACCGAGGCCTTTGCCGGTGGTCGTGGACGCATCGCAAAACACCGCGAGATGCACGGGCGCATCGCGTAGTCCGGAAAGTTTGAGCGCGGCGTACTTTTTCGCGTCGTCACCCGAGTAGCCGGCGAGCGCGTCTGCGTTCGCGCGTTCGAACGACGCGACCACCGCTTCGCGGCGCTGCGGCGCATCCACGCGCACGAAGCGCCACGGCTGCGAAAATCCGACCGACGGCGAGAGCGCCGTTTCGCGCACGAGCTCCTCGATGGTTTCGGCGGCAACCGGCTCCGTGAGAAAGTTCCGCACGTCGCGACGCCAGCGAAAGAGGTCGTGCAGCCGCGAGCGAAACGCGTCGTCGAACTGCGGGCCGTTCACGTGTTCGGGAAGGTGCCTTCCTTGACGGCGGCGGCATACTCGCGCAGCGCGTTGGTCGTGGCGATGCCGATTTCGGCGAACCGTTTGACGAACGGCGGCGAGTGCGGATACATGCCCAGCACGTCGTGCATCACCAGCACCTGCGAATCGCAATGCGGCCCGGCACCGATGCCGACGGTGAGAATCGAAAGCTTCTCGGTGAGTTCGCGCGCGATCTCGAAGTCGACGACTTCGAGCACGATCGCGTAGGCGCCGGCGGCTTCGACTGCCAGCGCGTCTTCCATCAGCCGGTCGCGATGCGTGCGCATACGATAGCCGGGACCAAGCCCGGCTGTTTGTGGAGTGATCCCGATGTGCCCGACGACCGGAATGCCGGCGCGAGCGATCGCGCGGATGCGCGCCGCTTCGTTGCTGCCGCCCTCGAGTTTGATCGACATCGCCCCGCCCTCTTTGACCAGGCGAATCGCGTTGCGCAGCGCTTCTTCGTCGCTGACTTGATACGAGCCGAACGGCATGTCGGCGATGATGTGCGCGCGCGAGGTGCCGCGCACGACCGCCGCGGTGTGATGCACCATGTCGTCCATCGTCACCGGCGTGGTTTCATCGAAACCGAGCACCACGTTTCCGAGGCTGTCGCCCACGAGAATCCAATCGATGCCCGCCTCTTCGGCGTAACGGCCGAACGGCGCATCGTAGGCGGTGATCATCGGAATGGTGGTCGTGCCCTTGCGGCGTTTGATTGCGCCGGCGGTGATTCGCCGGAGTGCCGGACCTTTGGCAGGCTCGTAGGGGCGAGATTCGTCTTTGAGTTGGCGGGTCTGTGCCATAGCCAATCGTGCTTCTGCGAGCGCCCTTCGGGGGCCCCTTGTTCCCGCCGCTCTGGGTGGGATAGGATGGCGAGAAGGAGACCCGTTTTGAGCGCACAGTCCGACGAGATTGCTACCCGCCTCGAAAACAAGCTCGACGGTCACCTAAGGATTCTCAAACTCTGCATCGGGGGACAGACCGCCGTGTTTCTTGC
>DATKPZ010000155.1:0-2596 GCA_035523815.1 Alphaproteobacteria bacterium | reverse complement strand
GCGCCCGGCATC
This sequence comes from Alphaproteobacteria bacterium, assembly GCA_035523815.1. Taxonomy (GTDB): domain Bacteria; phylum Vulcanimicrobiota; class Vulcanimicrobiia; order Vulcanimicrobiales; family Vulcanimicrobiaceae; genus Aquilonibacter. Next base: position 2,584 of record DATKPZ010000155.1, on the reverse strand, counting down.
ACGATCAAAAACTCTTCACCGCCGATGCGGCCGGCGGTATCGCCGCCGCGCACCGTGTTGCGAATGATATCCCCGATTTTGCGCAGGCAATCGTCGCCGGCGGCATGGCCGAGTTGATCGTTGATGGTCTTGAAGTGGTCGATATCGAGCAGCAGCACCGCGCCGTTTTCGGTGATCGATATCTGCTCGAGCATGGTGTGCAGGCGATCCATCGCCGTCGTGCGATTCGCGAGGCCGGTGAGTCCGTCGATCGTCGCGGCGCTTTGCGTTGCCGCGATCGTTCGCATGTCGCGCAGCAGCGGCGCAAGCTCGAAGGCCGCGTTGGTGAATTGCGCCACCTGCTCGTTGGAAAGCGGCCGGTCGTGGCGACGGTGCACCGTCAACGCCCCGTGGACTTCTCCGTCGGCGAGCCGCGCGGCGAAGGCGTAGGCGGTGTAGTAATCGTCGCGCAGCGTGGTGTAGGGCGAGCCGCTGAATTTCAGGCGCGCCAAAATGCGCCGGCCGAGCTCGTCACCCGCGGAACTGAGCGTGGGTCCGAGCGTGGTCACCGTGCGCCACGCATCGGTGCGCGCGCTGGTTGCGGCCAGCACCGAGACCGTTTCGTCGAATGAGGGCACGCGTAACGTGGCGAGGATCGCGTTGATTTGGGGAAGCGGGTCGCGCTCGCCGAGCATCGCTTGCACGGCGTCGCGTACCAGTCGCAAGCGATGCAGTTCGGCGTGCTGGCGATCGATCGTTCGAAGCAAGAACGCGCTCAAGCAGACCGGCAGCCAGAGCGCGATCGCGACCAGATGCTGCCCGAGAACGGTTTCGTTGCGCCCGATCGTCGCCCAGATGACGCCCCCGATCGTTACCGCCCAGGTGCGCGGATCGCGCGCCAGCCGCGTCCACAAGCGCACGATCGAGAGGTGAAACGTGTACGACGAGACCGGCGCCGAGATTGCGAAGATGAAGATCAGCACTGCGGCGAGGATCACGCCCGCGTAGATGGGCGTCGCCTGCGCGATCGGCATTGCGTCGAGCTGCTCCGCGTTGCCGCCGAACGGGAGAAAGAGCAGCGCGGCGAGCGCGCGCAGCACCCCGTGGCGGGGCAGGTCGGCGCGCGTCTCGCTGTCGCGTGCAATCGACGCCGCACCAAAACCCACCGCAAAGGCAAGCGCGCACGCCGTCGGACCGACCTCGCCTCCCAGCGCGAAGAGCGTGGCGGCGATCGGCAAGTCGAGAAAGATCGCTTCTGCCGAAAGCCCGGTGCGGCGCATGCGCAGGCCGCGAACCGGCAGCGCGTTGGCGGCAACGAAGCAAATCGCAAGTGCGCCGCACGCCGTGAGCACCCAATCGACTTGCGTGAAAAGCGGCGCATACAGCGTCAACGCGACGGCCAGCCCGGCGACGGCGACGATGCCTCCGCCGATCGTGATGGCGCGGCTCGGCGCGTTGCGCTCGCTCATCCTGCTAGGCGCTCTCCACGAGTTCGATGCGCGGGAACAGAATGTCGCCAACCTTCGTTTGCGTGCCCGGCTCGAGCGCACCCCAGCGAAGCGTTCGCGCCCAATCGTCGGTGATGCCCTCGCGCAGCCCGAGCTGCCCCCACATTTGCGTCATGCGCTCGGGCATGAACGGATGCAGCAGAATTGCGAGCCAGCGCATTCCTTCGCAAAGGTCGTAGAGCAGCGCGTCGAGTTCGTGGTCGCGTCCCTCTTTGGCCAGCGTCCACGGCTTACGGTCGTCGATCGCCCGGTTGAGGGCGTTCACCAGTTCCCAAATCGCTTCGAGCGCGCCGCGGAAGTCGAGCGAGAAGATCAATTCTCGCACGCGCTGCGGCAGCTCGCCGAAACGCTGCCGGAAGACCGCGTCTTCACTGCGATGCGGCACGACGCCCTCGCGGTATTTCTGGAGCATCGAGAGCGAGCGTTTGAGCAGGTTCCCGAGGTCGTTGCCGAGATCGCTGTTGTGCCGTTGCGCGATCTTCTCTTCGGAGTACGAGAAGTCGCTGCCGAACGGGGCTTCCCGGAGCAGAAAATACCGCAGCGAATCCGCCCCGAAGCGATCCGCAAGCAAGAACGGATCGACCGCGTTCCCCAGGCTCTTGCCCATCTTCTGCCCGTCGACGGTGATCCAGCCGTGCGCGAAGACCAGCTCCGGCGCGGCCTCGCCCAGCGCCCACAAGATCGCCGGCCAGATGATCGTGTGGAAGCGAGCGATCTCCTTGCCGATCAACTGCACGTTCGCAGGCCACAGCGAGTGAAAGCGTTCGTCGTCCTCCGACCAGCCGATCGCGGTGATGTAGTTGAGCAACGCGTCGAACCACACGTAGATGACGCCGCCGTCGCCGGGGATCGGGATGCCCCACTCGAGGTTGGTGCGCGAGATCGAGAGATCGTCGAGACCCTCTTCGAGGATCGCCACCATTTCATTATAGACGCTGCGGGGCCGAAGCCATTCAGGATTGGCTTTGAAATACTCCAGCAACCGGTCGCGGTACGCCGAGAGGCGAAAGAACCAATCGTCTTCGGAAATCCACTCGACGATGCGCCCGCAGGTCGGGCAGCGGCCGTCAACGAGTTTGGATTCGAGCCAAAACGTC
>DATKPZ010000154.1:0-3380 GCA_035523815.1 Alphaproteobacteria bacterium | reverse complement strand
TCGACGATGCGCGCGCGCCGGTCGTCGGGGTCGGGCTTACGCAGTACGAGCGCGCGGCGTTCCAAGTCGTCGATCGTGGCCACCAGCGTCGTCTTGTCGAGCCCGACACTTTGCGCGATCTCGAGCTGCGAGCGGACGCTGCCCGCCGCCACCATCGCGAGGACGGCGAAGGTCCGCAGATTCAGGGCAAGGGGAGCGAGCGCTTCATTGTGTGCGGCCGTAAAGGCGTGCGCGATTCGGGCGAGCGGCCAGCCAAGTCCCTCACGCAGCACCGCCGGCACCTTACTGCAGGCGCCGGCCTCACGAGTCATTTCCATGCCAAAATTATATCACAGGCCATATCATCTGATTTAGGACTATCTTGACAAGGACGGTCCGGCGACCTATTATCTACCCATGACGGCAACTTTTAATAAGTCCTATCGCGCCCTCGACCAGCGCGCGCTCAACACGATCTTCCACGAGGCCCGGACGGCCAATGGGTTTCTACCCGAGCCGGTGCCGGCCGAGCTTCTCGAACGCGTCGTCGAATCGATGAAAATCGCGCCGACGGCGATGAACTCGCTTCCGCTCCGGGTGGTCTTCGTCAGCACACCCCAGGGCCGCGAACGGCTCAAACCGCTGCTCTCGCCGGGCAACGTCGCGAAAGTCGAATCGGCGCCGGTCACCGCGATCCTCGCCCGCGATCTCAACTTCCACACGAGCCTTCCGCGTTTGTTCCCGCACGCGCCGCAGCCCTATTTCGATATGGCGCGCGAGAATGCTGATCCGATGTCGCTTCAAAACGCGACGCTGCAGGCGGGATATTTCATCCTTGCGGCGCGCGCACACGGACTGGATGCGGGGCCGATGGGCGGCTTCGATAACGCGGCCGTCGACAAAGAATTCTTTCCCGACGGCACGCGCAAATCGATTCTGCTGGTTTCGCTTGGTTACGGCGACGACGGCAAACTCTTCCCGCGCAACCCGCGTCTCGAGTTCGGCGAAATCGCCAGCTTCGTCTAGTGCCCGGGCGGCGGCGAGACGTACAGGTGCTCGCGCCGGTGCGGGAGATTCGGATTGCGGACCTCGGTGCCGTCGGCAAACTTCACACGCAGTGCGATGCAGTGCGGCAGTCCGGTTTGCAGCGGGAATACGTTCGGGCTGAGGCCATACTGATGCTTGATCTCGGCGCCCGGCGAAAACGTACCGACGTCTCGTGCTTCGGCCACGAGGCGTCCGTTCGCGACTAAGCCCCACTCGACCGTCGTCATCACTTTGTCCGTGATGTTGGTGAAATCAATGTTCAAGGTCGGGTTCGCGGTCGCCACCGGCGGCTGATAGAACCGGTAGCCGTACGGGTCACCCCAATAGTACGCGCGCCCCGGATAGAATCCGGGGGCGTAGCCCGCGTAGGCCGTGGTAAGATTGGCCTTCGGATCGCAACGGCCGACGCGAAACATCTTGCTGGTAAACGGAATTTTCGTCTGCCCCACCGCTGCTGCAGTGGGTGCGAGAACCGCGACCGCCAGTGCGGCCGCAAAAATAATACGCATGCGAAACTCCTCCATCGGTCCGATTATCACACCTTTGACCGGTTGGGACGCTCCCGTGGACGCAAGGAGCGCCCCTAGACGCCGGCCCCGAGCGGCGCAGAGGAGAGTGCTGATATGCTCTCGCTTTCCTTTTGCGCCGGCATGCTCGGGATCGAAGGTTACGTCGTGCGCGTCGAAGCCGATAGCTCGCCCGGCTCGCCCGCGTTTACCATCATCGGCCTCCCCGACCGCGCACTCGGCGAAGCGCGCGATCGCGTTCGCACCGCGATCTTCAATTCGGGTTTCGCCTATCCTGCGGGAAGATTGCTCGTTAATCTTTCGCCGGCCGACGTTCGCAAAGAGGGCCCCGCATTCGATTTAGCGATCGCGCTCGCACTGCTCGCGATCGACGAGCAAATCGATCGCCTGGCGCTCCAAAACGTCATCGCTCTCGGCGAGCTCGCGCTTGACGGAACACTTCGGCCGGTAAGCGGCATTTTGCCGATGGTGATCGGCGCGCGCAACGCCGGCTTCTTGAAACTGATCGTTCCGGCGCGCAACGCCGACGAAGCTGCGCTCGTAGACGGCATCGAACTCTACGCGGTCGACTCGCTCCAAAACGCGGTTTCCGTAATCCTTGGCCGCGGCGGACCGTGGCGCCGGCGCACGCAAGCGCCCAAGCTCGACCCGGCCGATGCGCTCGTGCACGGCGACCTCGCAGACGTTCGAGGACAGCTCGCCTCAAAACGCGCGCTTGAGATTGCCGCTGCAGGCGGACACAATCTACTCTTCGTCGGCCCGCCCGGCTGCGGTAAGACGATGCTCGCGCGGCGGCTGCCCTCGATTCTGCCGCCGATGACGCTTCGCGAAGCGCTCGACGTCACGAAGATCTACAGCGTCGCGGGCCTGCTGGCCAATCATGCCGGCGTTATGAGCGCGCGGCCCTTTCGGTTTCCGCATCACACGATCAGTCAAACGGCGCTCGTCGGCGGCGGTCCTTTGGCCAAGCCCGGGGAAATCAGCCTCGCACATCACGGCGTGCTCTTTCTCGATGAACTTCCCGAGTTCGGACGCGGCGCAATCGAAGTGATGCGTCAGCCGCTCGAAGAGGGCACGGTGACGATCGCACGTGCCGCCGGCACGTTCACGTATCCCGCGCGCTTTCAACTCGTTGCGTCGATGAATCCCTGTCCGTGCGGCTACCGCGGCTTGCGTGGCGCGGAATGCCGCTGCGACGATGCGAGCGTCGCAAAGTATATCGGCAAGCTCTCGGGACCGCTCCTCGACCGCATCGATCTGCAAATCGAGATCGCGCGCGTGCCCTTCGACGACATGGTCCGCCGCGATGACGCCGAACGCTCAACGATCATTCGCGAGCGCGTGGTTGCGGCGCGAGCGATCGCGCGCCGGCGTTTCTCGGGCACGCCGATCGGCGCAAACGCCGATATCCCAGCGAATCAGATGCGCACGTACTGTCCCCTCGACGACGCAGCATTGCGGCTCCTCGCGAACGCCAGCGCCAAGCGCCAGTTCTCAGCGCGTGCGCTCGACCGCATCGCCCGCGTCGCGCGCACCATCGCTGACCTTGCCAACACTGACGATATCCACGCCGAACACATCGCCGAAGCGATTCAGTATCGAAGCCTCGAACGGCTGGACGGACGAGCTGCGTGAGACGCAAAGTGGCGCTGTCACGTCTTATGGAATTTTTCCGTTCACACAACATATGAAGCGCTCAACATTTCGGCCCCTGGCGGCGCTTATGGCTATCCTATTGTTGGATGGTGCAGCAAAAGCCTCAGCGGACAGATATATCCTAGATCCGGTCGTCGCCGCTAACCTGCGCGTTGTAGATGCTCCGATTTC
>DATKPZ010000153.1:0-5163 GCA_035523815.1 Alphaproteobacteria bacterium | reverse complement strand
CCGTCGCGAAGAAGATGCGCGCGCGCTTCGCGCCGCGGCGACGCTCGGCGTTCGCACCGTCGCGTTCCTCGTTCGCGATTCACGCAAGGAAGCCGACGACACGATCAAAATTCTCGGCCCGTGGGCGAGCTTTGACGTCGCGCTCCTCAGCGAGTTGGATTAAAGCTCGAGCACGCTCTCGTAGACCCGCACGCATTCGCCGCCAACGACGATTTGCTGGACGTACGTCCCTTCGACGGTGAAGCGCGCGTGCAGGACCGATGGCCGCTCCATCGCATGGCCTTGATGCACGGCCAGCTCCGTACGGCTTGGATCGAGCAGCCGCCACCATCCGAGCGCGGCGCATAGAGGAGCGATCGAGCTCCCGGTCGCGGGATCTTCGCCGATTTTACTGGCCAGGTCGGGGAACATGCGCGAGTACGCTTTCCCGCCTTGATAGCTCGCGATGAGGACGTTGCCTTCGCCGATCCCCTCGCCGGTCGCCTTGATCAAATCGCCGCGGTCGAGCATCACCCAATCGACATTCTGCTCGGTATCGAGGAGCACGATCAAAAACTCGACGCCGCGTCCGCCGAAGACTTGCGGCGGCATCATCACGGTCGAAACCGGGAGTCCGAGCGCTTGCGCAACCGCGGCGCGATCGACCGCGGGACTGAGCGCCTCAGCCGGCGGCGGCGTCATCCAAAGCATCTTGCCCTCGGCGCGCACCGGAATGATGCCGGCTTCCATTTGAAACGCCAGGTCCGGCGTGCCTCGCCCCGCGTGTTGCAATACGAACGCGGTGCCTAGCGTCGGATGCCCCGCAAACGGCAGTTCTCTGCCCGGAGTGAAAATGCGCACGTGGTGCGTCGCGCGCTCGTCATGGGGCTGCATAACGAACGTCGTTTCGGAGAGGTTCATTTCGCGCGCGATCTTCTGCATCGTCTCACCGTCGACGCCTTCGGCGTCGAGGAACACGGCGAGCGGATTTCCGCCGAACCGGTGGGACGTAAAAACGTCGACATGGTAGAAAGGCATCTTCATGGCCATTCCACTCTACCATGCCGTCGCGTCCGTTGCACCCGACCCCGCCGCCATTTTTACGCGAGCGCAAACGGCATGGACCCAGCGCCAAGAGCCGCCGTACGAATCGTTTACGCTGCCGTGTGCCCAAACGCTGCTCGCCGATGCATGCGCGCCGGGCGCACGCGTGCAATTCATCGTGCGTTTTGCCGACGGGCGGACCTTCGCGCAAACGATCGCCGAAGACGATCGCCCCGCGGTCGTGCTGCTGCGCGGCGGATTTATCGTGGGGCCGGCCGGCGCGCCCTTCGGTTTCTACCGGCGCGCACCGCAGCCCGGCGCAACGCAGCCCAGTGCAACGATCGCGCCGCCTCCTCCGAATCTCGCCGCCGATCCGATCGCGACGATCGCGACGGTTTCCGCGGTCGACCGCGCGTACGACATCACGCTCGCCGGAATGCAAACGCTCGGATCACGCGTCTGCTATCACCTGCGTTTGCGCCCGCTCCGCGCGCCGCAGACGTATCCGCTGCGCGATCTATGGATCGACGCGCAAACCTATGACGTCGTGCGTCTGACGTACGCGTGGCCCTTTAACGACACCACGGCTCAAATTACCTACGGTTTCGCGCCGGTCGGTCCGCACGCGATCTGGAGCATCGTCCACATCGAGGCGCAGGCCGTCTCGCACGGCCTCTTCACGACGCACGAGCAGAGCGTGAGTGAGGAATTGCACGACATCGAATTCCCCGCAAGCGTTCCGGAGAGCGATTTCGTTAGCCCGGCGCCGTGACGCCGATGCCCGCGTCCTCGAGTGCATCGCGGATCGCGCGCGCGAAGACCAGCGCATGTGGGCCGTCGCCGTGCAGGCAGATCGTCTCACCCGCGCCTTCGCGCGCAAGATGAAGCGCTTGGGCTACGGCCTTCTCGACGTCGTCGATGAGCGCGCCGGGAGTTCCGCGCGGAATCAGCGATCCATCGGGCCGATAGCCGCGATCGGCGAAGACCTCGGCGATCGCGCGCAGCCCGTGGCTCTGCGCGCTTGCGATCTGCGCTCCGCCGGCAAGTCCGACAACGGCAAGGTCCGGATCGTGATCGCGAACCGCGCGCGAGATCGCATCCGCAACCGCGCGGTCGCGTGCCGCCACGTTATACAGCGCTCCATGCGCCTTGACATGATGAAGCCGGGAGCCTTGTGCCTCCGCGACGGCGGCGAGCTTGCGCACTTGCCTTGCGACGTCGTCGTAGATCTGGTCAGGCGAACGGGCCATGGCGACGCGGCCGAAGTTCTCGCGGTCCGGAAACGACGGATGCGCGCCGATCGCGACGCCGTGACGAATCGCGCCGCGCACGGTGGTCTGCATGACCTGCTCGTCGCCGGCGTGTTCCCCGCACGCGATATTCGCGGACGTCACGATCGCGAGCAACCCCTCGTCGTCGCCGCAGCCTTCGCCGAGATCCGCGTTGAGATCGATGTGCGTCATTCCCATGGGACGAAGCGTATCTGCGCGCCGATCGGCGCCTGAGCCAACATCCATAGATCTTCTTCGACTACGACGCCCGCAAGCGGATATCCGCCGGTCGTCTGGGCGTCGCTCATCAGCACGATCGGTTCTCCCGACGGAGGCAGTTGCACGAAGCCGGGAAAAACGGCGTGAGAAGGCATCATCCCGAGCTCATGCCCTCGCGCGTCACCTTTGAAACGATAGCCCATGCGGTTGCTCTCGTGCCCGACGGTCCACACGCGATCCCAGATATGCTCGGCGAGCGGCTGAGCAATCGTGCGAAACGCGAACGAAAGCTCCGGCGCGGCAGCAACCTCTCGGCTTGGGGTTTCTGCGCCCCTCGCGCCAAGCTCGAGACGATCGCCGGCGCGCAGCGCTCGTCCGTGCAGGCCGCCCATCCCGGCGATGAGGTCGGTCGTACGCGATCCAAGCACGATCGGCACGTCGATGCCGCCGTCGATCGCAAGTATCGTGCGCATCCACGCCCGCGGCCGGCTCAGCACGAGACGCGATCCCGCGCGCGCCTCGCGCATCTCCCAGCTCGCAACCGGCTCGTCGTCGAGCCGCGCTCCGCAATCCGCGCCCGCGAGCGCAAAGCGCGCCGGCGATTCGAACCGCACGATAACGTCGCCGAGCACCACTTCGATCGCGGCGCAGCCGGGAGGGTTTCCGGCAAGCTCGTTGGCGATCGCGTAACTACGCAAATCCATCGCTCCGCACCAGCCGACGCCTTGATGTCGCAGGCCGAAGCGGCCGCGATCGACGACCAAGCTTTGTAAGCCTGCGCGCTCGATCGTTATTGCCCGGGCCGTCATCGCGGAATGAATCGCACGCGATCACCTGGTTGCAACAGCGCGGCCGGATCGCGCCCCGGATCGAACATGTGCGTCTCCGTGCGACCGAGCAGATGCCAGCCGCCCGGTGAGTCGAAGGGATACACGCCGCTTTGCGCTCCCGCGATCGCCACCGATCCCGCGGGCACCCACGTCCGCGGCTGCGATCGCCGTGGACGATGCAAACGTTCGTCGAGCCCGTCGAGATACGCAAAGCCCGGAAGAAATCCGACGAACGCGACGACGTAGACGGCGCTCGCATGCACCCGGATCGTTTCGTCTTCACTCAATCCACACGCCTGCGCGACGGCGCGAAGATCGGCGCCGTCTTCGCCACCGTAACGCACCGGAATCTCCACGGTGCGTTCGTTCACGCGTACCTCCGGTGCGCCGTGCCACGCGGCCGTTAGCTTCTCGCGAAGCACGTCCTCGTCGATCGCGCGGCGATCGAAGACGAGCGTGAGATTGCCCGCGCCAACCACCGCCTCGGCGACGTGCGGCCAGCCGCGCGCCGCACGCCCGAGCGCCCACAAACGCGGCTGAAACGGCAAGCCCGCGGCACACTCGAGCACAATCGTTGACTGGCCGACACGTCGAAAGTTAGGCGTTCCGAATACTTCCATCAGGAAGGCCATTCGCTACCGCGAACCGGAAGCACCGCTTATGGATCGCGAAGAGCAGCCGGCACCGATCGTCACCGAGGTCCTCGTCGACCTTCCCGGGTGGCAAAGCGTCACGCCGCGCATTCCCGACACGATTCAGCGGCGAAACCTCGAGGCGCAGCGCAGCGTACGCGAGATCGTCTTCGGCGCGCAAGACGGCATCCTCACGACGCTGGGCATCATCACCGGCGTCGGCGTCGCCGAGGGCGCACGGTCGGCGGTGTTCATCAGCGGATTTTTAGCCATGCTTGCCGGCGCGCTTTCGATGGCGGTTGGCGAGTATCTCGGCGGGAAATCCGAACGCGAAGTGGTGCAGGCCGCGATCGCCATGGAGAAAGCCGAGATGGCCGCGGACCCGCAAGGCGAATTCGCCGAGCAGGTCGCGTACTATAAGATGAAGGGCTTCTCGTCGGAGGAGGCGCAGATGATCGTGCGCCGGCTCACGCAGCATCCCGACATCTACTTGTACGAGATGATGCGCGATGAATTCGGCATCGACCCGCGCGTCGCGCACGAAACCGACCTGCGCGCGCCGGTTTCGATGGGCGCGTCGTTTGCGGTGGGATCGCTGGTCCCGATCCTCGCCTATGTCATTCCACTTTCGATGGCGGGCTCGACGCTGCTCGCGCTAGTGCTGGCGGTCGCCGGGCTCTTCGTCGTCGGCTTCTACGCGGCGCGCAACACGGATCGTAATCCGGTGAGCAAAGGGCTGGAAATCGTGGCCTACGGCGTCGTCGTGTTCATCGTGTCGTATCTCGCCGGCCACTACGTTCCGCCGCTCTTCGGCCACGCCCCCGTCGCCGTCGGCGGCTAAGGAAGCTTGCCGTCGAATGACTCGCGTTGGTAGTCGTCCAGAAACGCCTGCAGTTCGGCGACGCGCTGCGCGCCCATGCGCTGCGCCGTCTTCGTGATCAGCTTCGGCGGAATCTCGCGAATAAAGGCACGCAGCGTTTTGATAGCCCCGGCCGCGCTCGCAGCTGATGCGCCCGTGAGCGAAATCATTCGCACCGCACCGATCGCTCCCAGAAAATCCAGCGAGTCCGCGTCGTGCAAGACGATCGCGTTCGGGTCGCTGCCCGGGTCACTGTAATACATGTGCCCCCGCATCGCGGCCTGCACGCTGGGAAATTTCGCCATCGGAAAGCCCGCGTCGCGCAGAAT
>DATKPZ010000152.1:0-9108 GCA_035523815.1 Alphaproteobacteria bacterium | reverse complement strand
GGAGCGAAGCGCATGATGCGCAGGTCCTTGAGCTTTTTCGTGCTGGTGAGCACGCGCATCGCGTCGTCGTCGAAATGCGGTGCCGCGACGATCTCGAGAAAGAATCTCGAAAGCGCGTTCGCTGCTTCGAGATCGATCGTCGTGTCGGTGGCAACGATGCCGCCGTAGGCCGAAACCGCGTCGGCTTCAAGCGCGTCGGCAACGGCCTTGCCGACGCTCGAGCGCTGCGCCACGCCGCAGGGCACCGTATGCTTGACCACCGCGGCGCGCACGAAGCGTTCGTGCTCGCTGCCGAACGTCGCGCCGAGCGGTGCGCGCGAGAGCAGACGCAACGTTGCGTCCAAATCGAGCAAATTATTGTACGAGAGCGCTTTGCCGTGCAGTTGCTCGGGCAAACGGTCCGGACGATCGAGGTAAAACGCCGCGCGATTTTGTGGATTGGTGCCGTAGCGCAAGCGCTGGGCGAGCGGCAGCGTCACCGTCAGCGCGCCGGGCAGGTCGCTCGGCAGCACCGAGCCTTCGGTTGCAAGATAGTGGGCGATCGCCGCGTCGTACTCGGCCGTGCGCTCGAAAGCCGCGATGGCACACTCGCGGCGCAACTGCGTGGGCACCTCGCCGGCCTCGAGCGCGGCGACGTACTTTTCATACTGCGAAGGATGCGTGAGCACGGTCACGTGCTCGAAGTTTTTGGCCGCCGCGCGAAGCAGCGCAACGCCGCCGATGTCGATCTGCTCGATCGCTTCGGCATGCGTCGTTCCGCTCTTCGCGACCGTCGCCTCGAACGGATACAAGTTCACGACGACGGTCGTGATCGCCGCGATCGCATACTTTTCCGCCTGCGCTTGATGCTCGGCGTTCCCGCGATCGTAGAGGATCGCGCCGAAGACCTTGGGATGCAGCGTCTTCACTCGGCCGTCGAAAAGCGGCGGGAAGCCGGTCATTTCGCCGACGTCTTGGGCCGGAATGCCGTGGTCTTGCAGGTATTGCTTGGTGCCGCCCGTGGCGTAAATCACGGTGCCGCGATCGTACAGCGCGCGCGCGAGTTCAACCGACCCGCTCTTGTCCGACAGCGAAAAGAGCGCCGCCGGTTTACTTCGGTCAGGCAAGCGCGAGCTCCGGATGGCGCTCCTGCGAGAGCGCCGCGGTGATGATCGTGCTGACGCCCGGCTCCCTCATCGTCACGCCGTACATCCGGTCCGCTAACTCCATCGTCTTCTTGTTGTGGGTGACGATGATCATCTGCGAGTCGCCCGCAAGCTCACGCACCATGTCGGAGAAGCGTTCGACGTTCGCATCATCGAGTGCCGCATCGACTTCGTCGAGCAGGTAGAACGGTGAGGGCTTTACCGCGATCAGCGCAAAGATCAGCGCCGCCGCCGTCATCGCGCGTTCGCCGCCCGAGAGCGCGGTGAGCGCCATCAGCTTCTTGCCCGGCGGCTGCACCGAAATCTCGATACCGGTTTCGGACAGATTCTCGGGATTGGTCTGCCACATCTTGGCGTCGCCGCCCGGAAAGAGCTTCCCGTACATCTCGGTGAACGCGCTCGAGACTTTTTCGAAGGTCTCGTTGAACAGCGCTTGCGATTGCGCTTCGATCTCCTTGATCGACTCGAGCAGCGTCTCGCGCGCTTTTGCGAGGTCTTCCATCTGCGTGCGCAAGAACGTCTCGCGCTCGCCCACTTCTTCGCGCTCCGCTTCGGCGTTGAGATTGACGTTGGCGGAGAGTCGCGCAAGCTCTTCGCGCAGACGCGGGAGGTCGTCGATCACGGTATCGGGCTCGTCCACGTAGCGCGCCTCGACCTCGTGACACTCCTCGTCGGTCGCGGGATTCTGCGCAAACTGCGAAACCAGCATCCCGAGCTCGGCTTCGATTTCGGCTAAACGCGTGCGATGGCGTTCGCCGCCGGCAACCGCCTCACGTTCCTCGTTCTCGGCCGTGCGCAGATCGGCTTCGAGTTGCAGCAAACCGTTGGCCATCGCTTCCCGCTCGCGCCGAGCCACGTCGAGCTTCGCGTCGAGATCGCTCACGCCATGACGCAAACCTTCAACGTGAGCGTGGGCATTTCGCGTTTGTTCCGCAAGGGCGCCGATCTCGGCAAGCATCTGCTCGCGCGCGACTCGCGCGCGCTCGCTATCCTGATCGAGCATGCCGAGACGTCCGCGTGCGGCATCCCGCTCGGCGGTAAGCGCCGCCGAACGCTCGCGCAAGTCGCCGGCGCGGCGGCTCGCGGCGAGTTGCGCCTCCTCCGCGCGGGCGATCTCTTCGCGCGCGCGGGCAAGCTCGGCCTCGAGCGCCAGGCGTTCTTCGTCGCTGTGGACCGCATCGGCTTCGGGGCCTTCGAGCGCGTGTTCGCGTTCGCGCGCGTCGCGGGCACGAACCAGCACGTCCTCGACGCTCGCGTGCGCACGCGCAACTTCGGCATGCATGCGTTCCAAATCGCCGCCGAGCGCCGCCATCTCGGTGCGCAGCTCGGCGCTCTGCAGCTCGACACGCGCGAGCGCTTCGCGCGCGGCATCGCGTTCGGCCACGGCGTTCTCGACGCGAACGCCCGCGCTTGCGGCCGCATGTTCGAGCGCCTCGAGTTTCGCGCGCATGCCCGTGAGTGCTTCGCGCAGCGTCTGTGCCTGCACGCGTCGCGAGAGAATCGAGCGCTCGCGATGAAAGCGTCCCCCGGTGATCGCGCCGCCGCCGGCGATCTGCTCGCCCGAGAGCGTCACGATCGTGTCGCGCAGGCCGCGTTCGCGCACCAAGTGGATCCCGGTTTGCAGCGTATCGACCACCAGCACGTTGCCGACCAAGAACCGGACGACGCCCTCGAACTGCGGCTGCGTGCGCAAGAGGGTGTGCGCGTAGCCGATGACGCCGGGCTGACGTTCGAGGTCCGCCGGCATCGTCTTGGCATCGCGATTTCCCAGCGTGTCGAGCGGTAAGAACGTCGCGCGCCCCTGCTCGCTACGATTCAAGAACTCGATCGCGCGCTCGGCATCCTCCGACGTCGTCGTGATGATGTTCGAGAGACGCGCCCCGAACGCGACGTCCATCGCGCGCGCGTAACGCTCTTCGGTGGTGATGACATTCGAAACGATGCCCTCGATGCCGCGCAGGTCGCCGCGCTGCCAGGCCTCGACCACGGCTCGGGTTCCGGGCACGTGTCCTTCGAGCGAATTTTCCAGCTCCTCGATCGTGTGCAGCCGGGATTCAGCTCCTTTGACTTCACCGGTCTGCTCGCGATGCGCCGCGAGCGCGTCGTTCAGTTCGCTTTGCGCGCGCGCAAGGGCTGCCTCCGCAGCATCGCTGCGCTCGCGTCCCACCCCGAAGTGCGCCTCGAGCGACCCGAGCTGCGCTTCGCGCTCGGCATACTTCTGTGCAGCGCCGCCGGCGGTGAGTTCTAACTGCGCGACGCGCTCCCGCGCGGCATGCGCCTCTCCCTCCAGGCGCTCGGCCTCGGCGCGCAGGTTCTCGCCCTGCACGCGACGCTCGGCGCGTTTGGCCGCGCCTTGGGCCACGTGGGTTTCCACTTCACGCAGACGCGTGAAAATCGCATCGAGCTGCGCGCGCGCCTGCGCGAGAGCGCTCTGCGCCTGCAGTTCCGCTTCGCGCGCGGTCTCGAGTTCGCTCGCCAGCGGCCGCAGCCGCGCTTCGAGCCGTTCGATGGTAACGGCGAGCGATTCGCGCTCGGCCTGTACGCGCGCGGCGTCTTCGTGGGTTTGCGTCGATTGCGACTCCAGCGTCTCGCGACGCGCCAGCGCCGCAGCGTAGTCGGCTTCGATCCGCGCGAGCTCTGCGCGCTTGCTCTGCGCCTGCCCGCGAATCTCTTCGAGTTGCAGCTCTTGTTGATAGGCGCGCGTGCGCAATTCGGCCAGGTTCGCGCCGAGCTGCGCAACCTTGGCGGCCGCCGCGCCGCGAACGTCATCTTGCTTTTCGAGCTCGGCGCGTAAGGTTTCGCGCTCGGAACGGCGCGAAGCGCTGGCGCGCATGTACGAGAGTATCTCGAGGTCGCGAACGCGCGCGTTCACCTTCCGGTAGCGCTTGGCGCGGCGAACCTGCGTGTCGAGCTCGGGGATACGCCGCTCCAGCTCGCTGATCAGATCGTTGATGCGGATCGCATTGTTCTCGGTCTGCTCGAGGCGGCGCATCGACTCATGCTTGCGCGCGAGAAACTTGTTGATACCCGCCGTCTCTTCGAACAGCGCTCGCCGTTCGGTCGGCTTGCTCGTGAGAATCGAATCGATCTGCCCTTGCGAGACGATCGAATACGATCCGGGCCCCAGGCCCGTGCCCATGAGCAGCTCCACGATATCGCGCAAACGCACCTGATTGCGGTTGATGAAGTATTCGCTCTCGCCCGCGCGATAGGCGCGGCGCGTGATCTCGACCTCGCTGAATTCGATCGGCAGCCGGCCCGACGTGTTGTCAAAGGTGAGTGAGACCTCGGCCATGCCCAGCGGTTTGCGCTTGTCGTTTCCGGCAAAAATCACGTCTTCGAGCTTGCCCGAACGCAAGCTGCGGCTCGACGTCTCGCCCAGCACCCAGCGGAATGCGTCGACCATGTTCGACTTGCCCGAGCCGTTGGGCCCGACGATGGCGGTGATCCCGCCGGCAAAATCGAGCGCCGTCGCTTCGGCAAACGTCTTGAAGCCGAAGGCTTTGATCTTCTTTAAGTGCATTCGTCCCTACTAGTCCGGTCCGCGCAGCGAAAGCAGTGCTGACTCTGCCGCAGCCTGCTGTGCGGCTTTCTTCGATGGCCCGCTCCCGGTTCCCAACGTCTTGCCCTTGACCTGCACGCTCGAGTGGAAGCGCGGCGCCTGCGGCGTCCCGGCACTGCGGTCACGGTAGACCGGCGTTGCCGAAAGGTGCTCCTGCGCATAGTGTTGCAGGCGCGTTTTGGGGTCGAGCAGCGCGTCCGGCGCGTGATCCAGCCGCTCGATGTGCTCCGCGACGACGAACGTGCGCGCCTTCTCCACCCCGTAGCGCAGCGCGAGCGCGGCCACGAAGGCCTCGAACGCGTCGGCTAGGATCGACGTATTATCAGCCCCGCCCGCGTTGCGCATCCCCACGCCCAGCTCGACCAGGTCGGCGAATCCCAGGCGGCGAGCCGACTGCGCGAGCTGCGCGTCATTGACGATCGCGGCTTTGCGCACGGTCAGCCTCCCTTCGGGCTCGTCGGGAAAGTGCTCGTAGAGCCAGCCCGCGGTGACGAAGCCGAGCACCGAGTCGCCGAGAAATTCCATCCGCTCGTTCGAGGGGCCGCCGCCTTCCTTCGCATGGCTCTCGTGGACGAACGCCTGCTCGATCAGCGTCACGTCGCCGGGAACGCGCACGCCGGCATGGGCGAGCAACGCCCGCAAACGCCGCCTGCGATTTTCACCGGCCATGCTGAGGCTGCGCTAGCGCACCTTGGAGAAGACGATGACGCTATTGTGTCCGCCGAAACCGAACGAATTCGAGAGCGCGACGTTCACCGGCGCTTTGCGAGCGACGTTGGGCACGTAGTCGAGCGTGCATTCGGGATCGGGAAATTCGTAGTTGATGGTGGGCGGCATGATGTCGTTGTGGACCGCCAACACCGTTGCAACGCCTTCCAGACCGCCGGCTCCGCCGAGCGCGTGCCCGTGCATCGATTTGGTCGAGCTCACGCCGATCTTGGGGGCATGCGCACCGAAGGCTTTCTCGATCGCCTTGGATTCGGCCGGATCGCCGATCGGCGTCGAGGTGCCGTGAGCGTTGATGTGATCGACCTCATCCGGCGAAATGCCCGCGGATTTGAACGCGCGATCGAACGCCAACGCGACGCCGTCGCCGCTGGGATCGACCGCCACGAGATCGTATGCGTCGGCCGACTGTCCGTAGCCGAGCACTTCGGCGTACATCTTCACGCCGCGCTTCTTGGCGTGCTCGTAGTCCTCGAAAATCAAAATGCCGGCGCCTTCACCCAGCACGAAGCCATCGCGTTCTTTATCGAACGGGCGCGATGCTTTGGTGGGCTCGTCGTTGCGCGTCGACATCGCCTTCATCGAGCAGAAGCCGCCGACCGCAAGCGGCGAGATGCAGGCTTCGCTGCCGCCGGTGATCATCGCCAGCGCGTCGCCGTGCGCAACCGCGTTGTACGCGGTGCAAATCGCGTCGTTGGCGGATGCGCACGCGCTCGCCACCGAAAAAACGGGCCCGCGGAATCCGTAAGCCATCGAGATGTGCGCCGGCGCCGCGTTCGCCATCAGCATCGGTATGAAAAATGGCGAGGTCTTGGTCCAATTGCCGACCTGCGCGGCCTTGAGCGACTCGTACCAAAAGGTTTGGATGCCGCCGATACCGCTGCCGATAATGGCGCCGACCTGGTTTTTGAACTCCTGATCCTCCGGGAAGGCCGCGTCGGCGATCGCTTCTTTGGTCGCAACGAACGCGTACTGCGCGAAGCGGTCCATCCGGCGCGAGAGCTTGCGACCGACCAGCTCGTCGGCGTTGAAGTCCTTGACCTCCGCGGCGATCCGCGTGCTGAAGGCGCTCGCGTCAAAGACCGAGATCGGCCCGACGCCCGATTCGCCCGCAACCAGCCGGCGCCAGAATTCCGGGTGGGAGTTTCCTAGGGGGGTCACGGCGCCCATGCCCGTGACGACGACGCGTCTCTTGCTCAAAACGCCTCACAGTTACGGCCGGGAGGGCGGTCACCCTTTTCCGAAGTTCGCGAAGGTGAAACGCTCCGCATCGATTCTCGCACTCGCGGCCCTGGTCGCGGCGCTCACCGCGGGCGCCGGCGCGCAGCAGCAAACCTTTTATACCGCACACGCCGGTGCGACCGGTCCACCCACGCCGACGGCCCAACCGATCAATCCCGATGTCTACTACAATGCCAACTGCGCGCCGTCCAAGGGCAGTGGTAAGAAGCCGCACGGCGGAAAGAACCCGTGCACGAGCGGGCATCGCCCGACGCCGCGGCCTTCGGGCAAGCCTCCGAAACCCTCGCCGCGGCCTACGCGGTAAAGGAGAAGACCGGCGCCGGGTAGATCCGCTCGGCCGCGGCCGCTTGGAGTGCCGCGAAGAGACGCAAAAAATTGCCGTTGGCCGGCAACACGAAGGCGGGGTTCGCGACCGGCGGCAGCGTTGCGGCCGCCTGCAGCGCCTGGAAAGTCGGCTTGGCGGCTTCGCTGAGATTCCCAAGCGTGGCCGAGGGCAGCGAACTGCTTGGCGCCACGGCCGAAGGCCGCGTGACGGGCTGGACCAGGGTGGTGGGCGCCGCAGGGATGTTGCTTGAGTGGATCGCGGGGAGCTGCATCGGTTCCCAGCATTCTACCCTAGAATCGGTCCTTGCCAATCCTCCGGGCCCTTTGCTATACTCCCCAGGCTATGTTCCAGTTCGACCTGCAGCTTTTTGCGTCCAAAAAGGGCGCCGGCTCCACCCGCAACGGGCGCGATTCCAATGCCCAGCGTCTGGGCGTCAAGCGCTTCGGCGGCGAGCGCGTGCTCGCGGGCAACATTCTCGTGCGTCAGCGCGGGACCAAATTCTATCCGGGCGAGAACGTCGGGATGGGCAAGGATCACACGCTGTTCGCGCTGACCGAAGGCACCGTCGAATTCTCGTCGCGCCGCAATCGCCAGCACGTCAACGTGCGGCCGCTTTCCGCGGCATAAACCGCGCCGAAACACATTCCTGCAATTCATTGACGAAGCGACGATCACCGTAGCAGCCGGAAACGGCGGCGACGGTATTGTTGCATGGCGTCGAGAGAAATACGTTCCCAAAGGCGGCCCGGCCGGAGGCGACGGCGGCAGCGGGGGCAGCATCTATCTTCAAGCGACGGCCGAGCTTTCGACGCTCGTCGAGTTTCGTTACAAGCGGCAGTTCGGCGCCGAATCCGGCCACGCCGGAGGCCAATCGAACAAATCGGGGCGCAGCGGCCCCGACTTGACCATCCCCGTTCCCGTCGGCACGCTGGTCTATCGCGCGTTCGAAGGCAAAGCCGAAACGTTCCTCACCGATCTCGCGCACGACGGCGATCGCGTACAGGTTGCGCGCGGCGGCAAAGGCGGCCTAGGAAATCAACACTTTGCCACCAGCACGCGCCAGGCTCCGCGCATCGCCTACAACGGCGAACCCGGTGAGCGTTGCGCGCTGCGGCTCGAGCTCAAACTGCTTGCCGATTGCGGCGTGATCGGCGTTCCCAATGCCGGCAAGTCCACGCTGCTCTCCGTCGTCTCCGCGGCGCGCCCGAAAATCGCCGACTACCCCTTCACCACGATCGAACCGCAGCTTGGCGTGGTGCGCGTTTCCGACGAGGAATCGTTCGTCATGGTCGACGTGCCCGGCTTGATCGAGGGCGCACACGAAGGCGCCGGCCTCGGCGATCAATTCCTCAAACACGTCGAGCGGACGCGCGCGCTCGTGCATTTACTCGACGGCGCGAAGTCGCTCGAAGAGATCTTGCACGACAAAGCCACGATCGAAAGCGAACTGAGCGCATGGAATCCGGCGCTGCTCGAGCGCCCGACGCTGCTCGTGGTGAGCAAGCTCGATCTGCCCGACGCGCGCGAGCGCTTAGCCGAACTGCGCGGGCAGTTCCCGGATGCGCGCGGGATCAGCTCGGCGACGCGCGAGGGCGTGCAAGAATTGGTCTATGCGATTTGGCAAACGATCAAAGACGCGCCGCTACCGCAGATCGTCACCCCTCCTCCGGCGCTGATCGAGCTGGTCCCTGACGAAGCCTTTGGGATCGATCGCGACGCCGACGGCGCCTTCGTCCTAAGCGGCCCGCGCATCGAACGCCTCGCCGCGGTGACGAACTTCGATTCCGACGAGGGATTGGCGCGCTTCGAGCGGGCGCTTGCGAAAATGGGCGTCGAGAAAAAATTACGTGAGCTCGGTGCGAACGAAGGGGACACCGTGCGTATCGGGCCGTACGAGTTCACCTATTCGTGAGACTCGGCATTTTTGGCGGCACGTTCGATCCGATTCATAACGCGCATCTATTCTTGGCCGAATCCGCGCGCCTACTCGAAAATCTCGATAGGGTGCTCTTCGTGCCGACGAAAGAGCATAAGCACTATCGCAACTCGGCGCAAGTTGCGGCGGCGCACCGCTGCGCGATGATTCTCGCGGGCATCGACAGCAACGC
>DATKPZ010000151.1:0-7604 GCA_035523815.1 Alphaproteobacteria bacterium | reverse complement strand
AGACGAACGCGTGATTCACAACGACGACGACGCGCGACGCGACTACGCCGCCGACGTTCGGACGCTTTTAGAATGATGCTGGCGCTCGTCCTCGCCGGGCTGCTGCCCTTTCACGGCGTCGTGATCGCGCCGGTCGGCAATGCGAGCGTTGTGGTTCGCAGCGGGGTCATGGCGCGTACCCTGCCGGCACAGACGCGCCTCTATCGGCTCGCGCCGCCGCTGGGGCTGCGCGCTGGAACGGGTCTCGACGCCTTCCTCGATCGCTCGACCAAACCGTGGACGCTGCGCGATCCGGTTCCCGCCGCGCCTTTTGTGGCCGGTCTGCCCAACGCCGGCCGAGTCATTCCGGTCGATGTGGGCAAACCGCTGCCGCGAGCAACGCTGGTCGATCAGGACGAACGGCTCGTGCAATTGCACGACGCCTTCCGCGGCAAAACCATGCTGCTTTCGTTCATCTTTACGCGTTGCCCCGATACCGACGTGTGCATCGCGATCAGCTCAAAGTATGCGCAGCTTCAGCACGACCTCGATCCGGCGCATTTCGCGCTCGTCGAGATCACGCTCGATCCGACGTACGACACGCCGGCCGTGCTGCGCGCGTATCAAAAGCAGTTTGGAGGCGACCCCGCCATCTGGACGCTCCTGACCGGAACCGGCTCAACGATCGAACGCGTGCTCAACGAATTCGGCATCTCCTCGCTGCAAACCGACAGCGACACCTACATTCACAGCGACAAGCTCTTCATCATCGAGCCGCAAGGCCGGGTCGCCTACGTGATCGATACGGCCGGATGGGATCCGCGCGGCGTCGTCGCCGAAGCCCGTGCGGTCGACGGTATGTCGAGTAATCCGTTCGAGCGCTTCAAGCTCTCCCTGATCGCGAGCGTTGTCGCGCTCTGCGGGGGCAGTCAATTCGCCGGAATCGTGATGCTGGAGATCGCGCTCTTCCTGATCATCGTGGTGGCGGTTACCGTCGCGCTATGGTTCGTCGGAAGGGTGCTGTGGTCGCGCGCAGCGTGAAATGCGACTGAGCATTCCGCTCTGGTCGATACCGATGATCTACGCGGTCGGCAGCCTGGCCGCCGCAGTGACCTTCCCCGGCTTCGAGTATTCCCACTTGAGCGCATACCATCATGGTATATCGGTTTCTTCGGCGCAGGCGTTCCTCTCGGCCGTCGCGTCGGGCACGATGGCGCTCACCGCAATCGTCTTCTCCATCGCGTTTCTCGTGATCCAGTTCAGCGCCAGCGCGTACTCGAAACGCCTGGTGCTCTTATTTAGCCGGGACCCGATACTCTTCAACTCCCTCGGCATGTTCTTCGCAACGTTCTTATATGCGTTGGCCGAGCTTTTCTACGTCGATCGCGGCGGAGACAACAAAGTCCCGTACTTCTCGACGCTCTTCGTCGCGGCGCTCTTGTCGGTGAGCGTCATTCTCTTATCGCTGCTCGTCCATCGGATGAGTCAACTTCAAATCACGCAAGTGCTTCGAATGGTCGGCGACAAAGGCCGCCAAGTCATCCACGAGACCTACGCCGCGCTGGGCGCCGCAGCAGAGGCGCGCGCAGTGCGGCAAGAGGCCGCGCTCGTCCGCGCCGCGGTGCCGCTGCAAACGCTGCGATACGCGGGGCCGCCTCGCGCCGTCCAGCGCTTCGACGTCGCACGGCTCGTCCGGTTAGCGCAGGATGCCGGCGCTGTCGTGGTCGTCGAATGCGCGGTTGGTGACATCGTGCCTGACGGCGCGCTGCTTCTGCGCGTCTTTGGCAACGGGTCGCAGATTTCTCAGAGCGCGCTGCTGCAAGCGCTGCACCTCGCCTGGGAGCGCACCTTCGAACAGGACCCAAAGTATCCGTTGCGACTGCTGGTCGACACCGCGATCATGGCGCTCTCGCCGGCCGTCAACGATCCCACGACGGCGGTGCAGTCGCTCGATCAGATCGAGGATCTGCTTCACCGCCTCGGCGGATGCGATCTGGATGCCGGCTACGCCAAAGACGCCGGCGGAACCCTGCGCTTGATTTTCCCCATGCCGACTTGGGAAGACTACCTCTCTCTTGCCTTCGATGAGATCCGGATGTTCGGCAACCAGTCGCTTCAGGTGCAGCGGCGCTTGCGCGCCGCGTTGCACGATCTCGCCGTTTCATTGACCGACCAAGAGCGTGCCGACGCCGTTGGGCGTTACCTGCTCCACCTCGACGAGGAGCTTGCTACCTCGCCGTTGGACGAGTTGGATCGCGCGATGGCGCGCCGGGCAGACCGTCAAGGTCTGGGCGTCAGCCGACCCTAAAGGCCGATGTATGGCCGCGCCGCGCAAGCCGTTCGATCCCCCGAGCCCGGAGCAGACGGCCTTTCTTGAGCGCGCGATCAACGAGTATGGGCGCGCCACATATAACTACGCCCTGCGCCTGACCCACAACGAAGCCGACGCGCGCGATCTGACCCAGGAGGCATTCATTCGAGTCTACCGGGCCTGGCGCAGCTTCCAGCCCGGTACGTCCTTCCTCTCGTGGGTCTACCGCATCGTCACGAATCTCTACCGGGATGAACTTCGGCGGCGGAAAGGACGTTATCAGGAAGAGATCCCCGAGGATAATGCCCCGCAGCAGTTCGGGCAGAAGCGGCCGCTGGCCGCCGAGCCGATTGAGGAGCTCGTCGAGCGGCAGCTCAGCGAACGCATGTCAAAGGCGCTCGCCGGACTATCGCTGGAGCAGCGCCAGGTCCTAATCCTCGCGGATGTTGAGGAATACAGCTACCAGGAGATCGCTGACATCGTCGGCTGCTCGATCGGGACGGTTCGCTCGCGGCTGCATCGCGCGCGGCACCAGCTACGCCGTCTTATTGAGTCGCAACCAAAATTATCATGACATCGCATCCGAGCCAAGAACAACTCATCGACTATCTCCACGGCGAGCTCGCCCCGAGCGACGACGCGGCACTCTTGCTGCACCTCGAGAGCTGCGCCTCGTGCCGCGAGCGATACCAAGACGAGGCTCGGCTCTCGGAGTCGCTTCGCGGCTTGGCGCGCGCAAACGAGCGCGAGCTCCCGCCCGGCGTTCGAGCCGGCATCTGGAGCGCCATTGAGGCGTCGCAGGGCCCTTCCGCATGGACGCAGCGCCTGCGCGTCTGGCTGCGCCCGATCGTGGCAATCCCCATAGCGGCCGCGTTCGTCGTGGTGACGTTCGCGGGCTACGAATCGAGCCTGCACCGCGGCGGAACGTTGATCGACGCCGCCTACTATCTGGACGATCACGCCGCGCTCACCAGCTCCGTGCCCTTCAACGAAGGAACTATCGTGCCGACCGCGCTCTTCACAACCGAGAACGCGGATGGCACGCAGTAACGCGCTCGCTCTTCTCGCGGCGCTGCTAATGGGCGCGACCGCCACGCCGAGCCCCTCGGCCGCAGATCTGCTGCGCGACGCGATGACCGCCCCTACGCGCATCTCGTACGTGGGCGAAGTGCAAGTGCTTCGCATCGGAAGCCGGCGCTCGGTTGCAACGATTTACCGCGTGGAGCACCGCGCGCCGGATATGACGCGGCGCTGGTATCTCGCACCCCAGGATCTTTACGGTGATTCGATCATCACGCGCGGTTCCACCACCTACTCGGTCGACGTGAAGCGCGAGCAAGTCGTCGTATCGCAGGGCGAGGATGCCGATCAGGAGATCGCGGCGCGCGGAAACCTAGCGATCCTTCTGGCGAATTACGACGTGGTCTTTGCTCCCGATGAAACCCTTGACGGACGCTCTACGCGCGTCGTGTTGCTCAATAACAAGTACACGGGACAAACCATGCTGCGGCTGCACATCGACCGCGCGACGCATCTGGTTCTCGAGCGGCAAGAGTACTCGAGTGACGGCTCGCCGATCGCGCAGACGCGCATCGAGGAGATCCGCTACACGAACGCGATCCCGGTGGCTCTGTTCCAGATTCCCGCTGGACTGCACCCGATCGTCGGCGCAGCACGCGGCGCCGAATCGACCGATGTCGCTCGCGTCATTTCGTCGGCCGGCTTCTCCGCACTCGTGCCGAAGTATCTGCCCGAGGGCTTCAGTCCGATCGCCGGCGACGTGGTTGCGATCAAAGGTGTTCCGACGCTGCACTTGATCTACTCCGACGGCATCCGCACGGTCTCGCTGTTCCAAAACGAGAAAGATGCCGCCGTCGATCTTTCACACTATCATGCGATTGCGACGACCGTCGCCGACCATCCGGCGCGCTACGTGGAAGAGGGGCCCACAACGCTACTCACGTGGGCTGACGGCAACCGGCATTTTGCGCTCGTCGGCGATCTCAATCTGGCCGAGCTGGAAAAGATCGGGGCGAGTGTGCTACCCTAAGCGGGTGCCGGAACGCGACTTAGCAACACTGCTTATCTCGATGAAACCGGCGCTGGACCCACGCGAGTGGGTCTTTTGCTGCGTTGACCGATCGTTTCCCGTCGATGCTGCCCGCGCACTGCTGACGTTTCGCGAGAGCGAGGGTATCACGATCGTCATCGAGCGCCACGTCGCCGAGGAACACGATCTGGAATACTCCTTTCCTTCGAGGCGGATCACCCTTCGCGTCGAGTCTGATTTGGCTTCGGTCGGGTTTTCGGCGGCGGTAACCGCCGCGCTGGCCAAACACACGATTGCAACCAACGTCGTAAGCGGGTTTTACCACGATCACCTTTTCGTGCCCATCGATCGCGGCGAAGAGGCGTTACGCGTTCTCGAGGAACTCAGCGCACAAAGCGCTCGTCGAGTACTCTAAGCATCTCACGCTGCGGCGCCGGTATCGCTGCGAGCTGCGCCGCACTTGAATCGGTGCTTGCCCGATCGGTCACGTCGATAACTTGCGCGATCGACTCGGCGAGCGCGTCGATGTCGTAACCGCCCTCGAGCACGTAGGCCACGCGGCCGTTGCAATATTGTTGTGCCGTGCGATTTACCGCCGCCGC
Source organism: Alphaproteobacteria bacterium (assembly GCA_035523815.1). Classification (GTDB taxonomy): domain Bacteria; phylum Vulcanimicrobiota; class Vulcanimicrobiia; order Vulcanimicrobiales; family Vulcanimicrobiaceae; genus Aquilonibacter. The sequence goes on along the minus strand of DATKPZ010000151.1, from coordinate 2,662 downwards.
GAGCGCCGAAGCCGCGCTTACGTCGACCCCGAGGTCGCCAACCGGGTCGCCCGCGACGTAGTCAAATCCGGCGCTGGCGACGATGAGATCCGGGCGCACATACGCAGCCGCGCGCTCGAGCAGCCGTTCCCAAATCGCAACGAAGGCTTCGGTCGCGATCCCGGAGGCTGGGAGCGGAATGTTGATCAGTGCGTCGTCGCCGATAGCGGCGATCTCGTGCCCCGTGCCGGGATACGCGGGCGAGGCGTGGGTCGAGACGTAACTGAGCCCCTCGCCGACAACGTCCTGCGTCCCGTTGCCGTGATGATAATCGAAGTCGATCAACAGCACGCGGCCCCCGGCGCGGGCTTGATAGGCGCGCGCCGCGATCGCGGCATTGTTGAACACACAAAAACCCATCCCGCGCGCCGATTCTGCATGATGACCGGGTGGACGCACGAGGGCAAAGACCGGAGCGTTGCTTTCGACGGCCGCTTCAACCGCGCGGATCGCCCCGCCGGCAGCCCGGCGCGCGACGTCGAGCGTGCGCGCGTCGACCACGACATCGCCGGTCGAGAGATAGCGCGGACCGGAAAGATCGCCGATTTCGCGCTTTACGAGTTCCACGTAGCGTCGCGCGTGCACGCGTTCGATCTCGTCGTCGTCCGCGTCGGCCGGAGTCAAAACGTCGTCTGCGAGTCCGCGCTGCGCTAAGCGCGCAGCGACCACCTCCACGCGGTCGGGAGACTCGGGATGCCCGAGATCGCGGAGATGGTCGCAGTAGAGCGCGTCGTAGACGAGTTTCACACTACGCGGCTATGGCTTCTTCTTCTTGGTTGCGTGGGGTTCGGGCTTGCTCAAGTCCGCGATCCAGCCTTGGATCTCCGCATAATCCTTGCTGCTCTTCTTGATCATCGGCAGGAGCCGCTTGTAGGCGCCGACGGCCTTTTCGCGCTGATTGGTCTGTTGGTAGCACTTGCCCGCGACAAAGAGCAGCTGCGGATTTTGATCGAGGAAGCCTTTTGCATTGTTGTCGAGCACGTCGAAGATCTGCGCGGCCTCCTTATAGTTTTTCAACTCGAAGTCGGCTCCGGCGATGCAACCTAGCAGCTGCGGCGTGCGCTGGAGCTGAAAGGCCTTGCTGCAAGCGTCCTTGGAGTTCGCGTAGTCGTGAAGATACGAATAGGCCTGCCCCAGCGTCTGGAACGCGGCCGGATCGGGCTGTATGCTCGTCAAGCGCTTCAGATAGCCGATTGCATCCGCAAACTTCTGCTGAGCCATGGCGAGCTGCGCGAGCCGGCTGAGCGCATTCGCGTCGTTGTTGTCGATGGCCAGCGCTGCCAGCCACTGCGTTTTCGCCTTATCGTACTGCTTCTGCCCGGCGAGGTAGTCGCCGTATGCGACGTAGATTTGCGGAACCTTCGGGTACTGCGCGATCCCTTGTAAGAAGATGCTCTCGGCCTGAGAGTCTTTCTTTTCGCCGGCAAAATAAGCGGCCTTGCGAACGACGATCTGCACCTTTGCCGCGTCGTCGGGTGCGGCGACGATCGCGTCATCGTAGGCCGACGAGGCTTTATCGTCATCGTGCTGACGCGCGTAGAGATCGGCCTTGAAGACCAGCGCCTGGAGGTTCTTCGGGTCGAGGGCTAGGACTTTGGCGACCTCTTGGAGCGCGAGCGGAATGTTGTCCTGCGATGCGTAGGTCTGCGCGATCTGGAAGAGCGGATCCGCGTTCTTCGGATCCTTGTTGGCCGCAATCTGGAACTGCGCACGCGCATCGTCGTATTTTTGCTCGGCGGCATAGACCGAGCCGAGCATCGAGTAGGATGCGGCGTCGCCTTTGTTCAGCACGAGGCTGCGGTTGGCGATCCGCTCGGCATCGGTGAAGCGATTCGCCTTGAGATACAGCTCGGTGAGCTGTTCGAGCACGCCAAGGTTGCTCGGGTCGAGATTTTCGGCTTGCTCGAGGTCGCTGATCGCGACGTCTTCCTTCCCGAGTTGATCCATCGCGAACCCGTCGAGGTAATAGACTTGCGCCGTCTTATCGCCCATCTGCAGCAGATGCTGCGTGAGCTGCGCCGCGAAGTCGGGCCGGTTGATCGAAAGGAACTGACCGGCGAGCTGCGTCATCGCTTCTTGATCGTTCGGATTCGCCTTGAGCTTGGCTTGCAGTTTCGGAATGGCCACCTGCGGCGGCTCGGGCGTTGCCGTCGGCAGGGCCGACGGACTGGGCGAAGGCGAGGGCGACGCGGCGCTCTTGCCGCCGAACAGACCGGCCTGCGCCGGCTGCGCGACCGCGAACGCCGCGGCAATCGCGACGATCAAGGTGAGGACGAGTGTGAAGCGTTTCAACGTGTTCGAGATCCTTAATCTATGATTGTGCTGCTTGCACGAGCTTTGTGAGTTCCGGAACGATGGCGAAAGCATCGCCGACGACGAGAAGGTCCGAGAACTCGGCGATCGGCGATTGTCCGTCTTTGTTGATCGCAACGATCGTACCAGAGGAACGCATGCCGACCTTATGTTGTATCGCGCCCGAAATGCCGACCGCGATGTAGAGCGAGGGGCTGACCGTCTTGCCGGTTTGACCGATCTGCAAGCTGTACGGAACCCAGCCTGCGTCCGCGGCCGCGCGTGATGCGCCCACGGCGCCGCCGAGCGCCGATGCGAGCGGCTTGAGCAG
>DATKPZ010000150.1:0-3280 GCA_035523815.1 Alphaproteobacteria bacterium | reverse complement strand
TCGGCGCCGATCTCGATCGCGCGCACGATGCGCTTGTAGACCTCTTCACGCGGGAACTCCATCATTTGTTCGGGGAAGAGCGGCGCGGTCACGAACCAGCCCTCGGTCTCGCGTCCGTCGGGCGTGCGCACGCCGGTCACGTGGACGGTCGCCCACGGCGGCATCCACTCCATGATCTTGCGTACGATCGGCGCGCCCTTGCCCGCCGCGCCCGGCTCGTAGCGAGCGACGTCTTCCAGCGAAAGCGGATGGATCACAAAACAAAATTTCATGTTTGTTCGGCCTGGAGCTTGAGCGCTTTGAGCATCATCTCGCTATTCTCGAGCACCTTCTTCTGCAACGTAGGGCCGATGAGCTCGGCCAGCGTCGGAACCCCGAAATCATACTCCACGGTGAGCAGCACGTGCGTCAAGCCGTCGCGCTCCTCGAAGGTCCAAGCGCCCTGAAAGGTGTCCAGATCGCCCTCGAGCAGCTCGTAATCGATCCGTAGCGCACCGTCATCGAAGCAATCCTCCTCCGTCCACTCGATAGGCGCCTCTTCGACCAGCGTCTTCCAACGTGAAATCAGCCGGTTCGGATAACGTTCGAGCACCGTGACGATCTCGACGTCGGGCATGAACTCGGGAAAGCGTTCCTGATCTTTGGCAAGCTCGTAGACGGCGCGTGCCGGGGCGGCTACCGCGATGCGGGATTCGACGTAGGGCATTTTTACAAGCGCCCGAGCTTCTCGGCGGCCGCCGCCACCCCTGCGGAAAACGCGGCCAGCGCGAGCTCGACTTCGCCTTCAGTCACGATCAACGGCGGCTCGAGGCGAATCACGCGCTGCTGGTTGAGCGTCCAGGCGGCGGTCACGCCGGCTTTGAGCATCTCGGGAATGATCCAGCCGCCGTAGCCTTCGTTCGTGAGCTCGACGCCGACCAGCAACCCGAGTCCGCGCGCCTCGCGAATCACGTGCGGATATTCCACGGCGATCGCTTTACAGCCGTCGAGCAGTTGTTCGCCGCGCGCGCCCGCGTTGCTCACTATATCGTCGTCGATCAAAACGTCCATCGCGGCGAGAGCGGCGGCGCAGGCGATCTCGCTCCCGCCGAAGGTCGAGGTATGAATCAACGGCTGCTTGGCGTAGGCGCGATTCCATACCTCGGGCCGCGCGATGAACGCCCCGACCGGAATGATTCCGCCGGAGAGCCCCTTCGCCAGCGTCATCACGTCGGGCACCACGCCTTCGCGCTCGCAAGCAAAAAGATACCCGCAGCGCCCGAGCCCGGTCTGCACTTCATCGGCGATAAAGAGCGCGCCCGCACGATCGCACGCCTCGCGCACCGCATGCAAGTAGCCCAGCGGCGGAATGTTGACCCCGCCTTCGCCTTGGACCGGCTCGACCACGAACGCGGCGGCATCGCGCAGCGCGTCGTCGAGCGACGCCGCATCGCCGAACGGCACGTGTGCGACGTCGGCAAGCAACGGTCGAAACGCCGATTGAAAGGTTTCGCGACCGCTGATCGAGAGTGCGCCGAGCGTCTTGCCGTGATATGCATCGTGCGTGGCAACGATCTTCGCGCGCCCGGTCGCCGCGCGCGCAAGCTTGATCGCGCCTTCGAGCGCTTCGGCGCCGCTGTTGCACCAGAACGAAAGTTGCAGGTCGCCCGGCGCAAGTTCGGCCAGCCGCTTCGCCGCGCGGCCAAGCACCACGTTGAACATCGTTTTGCCGGAGAGCGACATGCGCTCCATCTGCGCGCGCACGGCCGCGATCACCCGTGGATGCGAATGTCCGAGCGTGAAGACGCCATAGCCGCCGGCAAAGTCGAGATAGGCTTTGCCGTTCTGATCCCAGATCGTCGTGCCCGACGCGCGTACTTCGACCGGCGAACCGGAAAGCTTCATCACGCGCGCCAGCGGCGGATTGATGAAGTTCTTATAATTCTCGAACGCCTCGGCAGCGAGATCTTCCGCGGCTCCTCTGGTCAACCCGATCCCTCCGCGTTGATTAGCCACCTACAAGAGAGGGGATCGCGCGAGCGATCCTCTTTCGCCTTCTAAGGCCTGCGCGAGAGCAAGTTCGTAGCCGCCGCGCTCGGGAACGCCCAGTGGCGGATAGCCGAGCGACTCGGCAATTGCGTCGCCATAGAGCGCCGCGAAAACAACCGGCGCCGCGTGCGAATCGAGAGATGGCTCGATCGCGGACCGAATGCTCTGCACCACTGCATCGTCGTAGCGACGCTCGTGTCCGGCAAAACGCATCGTACGCCCTTCCCGCTCGAGGATCCGGCGCACTGTTCGCACGGGACCGTTCCGCCGCTCGTCGACCGTCCGATAGACCGATTCGAAGGCTCGCAAACGCAAGAGCTCGGCGCTCGGATCCTCGCTCGTCCAGATCACGACGGTCGCCCATCCGTGTTCGACCTCATACTTATTCTCGTATTGGTGCGCGAACTCGGAGAAGGCGCGATTCGTCCAGCCGCCCTTCGCGTCGTCCATCAGCACCAGCAAGACCTTGAGGCTCGTGTCACCGTCGAGCTGCGCCGCGGCTTCCCGAGCCGCGCTGAAGACGAGGTCTTCGGCGCCCATGTCGAGCAACTGCTCGACGTATGCAAGTGCGTGCTCTTTCGCCATCGGATTGAGGCGCGAGAGCGGCACGGCTTCGGTACCGTTCTCGACGCGCACCAGGTTCAAATACGACTGAAAGCGCTCGAACGAACGCGGCTGCTTATAAAGGTCGCGCACCTTCTCGAGACACCGATACGGCTCGATCGCGATCGCCATTTCACGCCGCCATCGCCGAAGATTCAATCCGCGCGATCGTCTCTTCGATCGTGGCAATCGCTTCGGCGGCGGAATCGATGCGCATCATCCGCTCGCGCAGCATCGCCGCGCCCGGAATGCCTTTGAGGTAAAGAGCGACGTGTTTGCGCATCTGGGGCACCGCGCGCGCCTCGCCCCACTCGTCGACCATCGCGCGATAGTGCACGATGCAGTAGCGCAGCCGGTCGGCTGCAGAGGGCACCGGTCGCATCTCGCGCCCTTCCATCAGGTCGGCGATCTGTGCGATCAGCCACGGGTTGCCGAGCGTGCCGCGTCCGAGCATGATCGCATCGACGCCGCTCTGGCGCATGCGCTCCATCGCCATAAACGGATCGTCGAGATCGCCGTTGCCGATCACCGGGATATCGATCGCCGCTTTCAAGCGCGCGATGTGCGCCCAGTCCGCACTGCCTTTGTAGAACTGGCGCGCGGTCCGCGCGTGCAGCGTGACGGCCTGGACGCCGACCGCCTGCGCGCG
>DATKPZ010000149.1:0-3495 GCA_035523815.1 Alphaproteobacteria bacterium | reverse complement strand
CCGTCCGCAGTTCTACTTCCGTACGACCGACGTGACCGGCACCATCAAGCTGCCCGAAGGCGTCGAGATGGTCATGCCCGGCGACAACATCAAGATGGACGTCGAGCTGATCACCCCGATCGCGTGCGAGCCCGGCCTGCGATTCGCCATCCGCGAGGGTGGGCGGACGGTCGGCGCCGGCGTCGTCACCGCCGTCTCGGAGTAGTCCTTGTCATCCTGAGCGTAGCGCCGAAGGCGCGTAGTCGAAGGACCGCCCCTCGACTCCGCTGCGCTACGCTCGGGGTGACAAAATAGCCTCAACCGTGGTAGAGTAACCCCTGGTTCCCCAGCCCCTTGAAAACTTGAGTTTAGGATAGAGATGTCAAAGCAGAAGATTCGTATTCGTCTCAAAGCGTACGATCACAAGGTTCTCGACCAATCGGCCGAGCGTATCGTCGACACCGCCAAACGCACGGGTGCGTTCGTGAGCGGTCCGGTGCCGCTGCCGACCGAGATCAATCGTTTTTGCGTGCAGCGCTCGACGAATAACGACAAGAAGTCGCGCGAGCACTTTGAGATGCGCACCCACAAGCGCCTGATCGACATCCTCCAGGCCTCGCCCAAGACGATGGATGCTTTGATGCATCTCGACTTGCCGGCCGGCGTGGACATCGAACTCAAGGCGTAGCTCCCAAGTCATGGCGAAGAAAGCTCGGATGCAGTTCCGGGCTTTTTTTCTTTTTTTTCTTTGGGGCCGAAAGCGTAGCATGCGATTGCCGAAACGCGCTCGGAAGTTTTTCGGCGCGATTGCATTTCTTGTGATCGCACTGGTCTTGAGTGCCGCGCCGGCGCTCGCTCAAAGTACCCCGCGTGTCGGCGTGGGAAACGTCCCTTCAACGCACGTTCGGGCTCTAGGGGCCGTATTCGTCGCTGGCGACGGCGGTGACTATGCGTGCGTCGCATACGCCAACGACGCGCAGAGCGCCCTTTCACTCGCGCGTTTCAAGCTGTTCTTCCTTTCGACCGAGAATAAGGATCTCGGCATGCAGACGATCGAGGTTGCCGCGAGCGTCGCGCCGAGCGCCCGCATGATGGTGCCCACGTCCGATGTGCCCGGCGATCCCGCGCACATGGCCAACTGCAAGTTACTTCCCTTTGCCAAGGAGAAGATCGGGATGGTCATGATGCTCCCAGACCGATTCGAGTTTGCGGACGGTACGTCGTGGTCCTTAAAGCCGGCTACCCCAAACCAAAGGAGAGGCTCATGGAACTCAAACCAACCTATCTCGGCACGATGATCTCGCTTGCAACGGTGGCGTTCGGCCTGATCGCCGCCGGTGCGTGGAACAAATTCATCAGCGATTTCATCGCGCTGTTTCTCAAGCCGGGCTCCGGCGTGTGGGCGGAGCTGGTCTACGCGGTCATCATCACGCTGGTCGCGATTTTCGTCGTTCAGAGTTTAGGAAAACTGGCGGACCGGGAATCGAAGTAGGGTGACCGACTCCACCACGAGGTTCGGCAATCGAGCCGGCGACTACGCCCTCTATCGCCCCTCGTATCCGATCGAAGCGATCGAGGCGGTGCTGGACGGATTTGCGGCGCCGAACGTCGCGGATCTGGGCGCCGGGACGGGAATTTCCTCGGTGCTGCTTGCCAACGCGGGTGCACGAGTCTATGCGATCGAGCCGAACGCCGCGATGCGCAGAGCGCTGCCGTCGCGTCCGGAGATCGTTGCAATCGACGGCACGGCCGAGGCGACCACGCTTCCCGATCGCAGCATCGATGTGATTGCGGCGTTTCAGGCCTACCACTGGTTCGATCCGGACCGTGTGCTGCGCGAAGCCGGACGCATCGCCCGCTCGCGCGCGCGCTTCGCGGCGGTCTGGAACGAGCGCGATGAGTCGGATGCGTTCGTACGCGCGTACAGCGAGATCATCCGCCCGTACATGCTGGATGACACGGAAGTGAAACGGCGCAAGACCAATGTCGACCACGACCTGCGCGTGCATGGATGGTCGCAGGTGCGCGTCCTGGAGTTTCGGCACAGCAAGGCAGTGAACTTCGAAGAGCTGATCGGCCGCACGCGCTCGGCCTCGTACCTCCCGCGTGAGGGGCCGGCATACGAGGCGATGGCTGCGGAATTGCGAGCGCTCTACGACCGTGCCGGCGAGTTCGGCGGCGCGCGCTTCGTTTTGTTGACCGGCGTGCACCTCGCCGAACGACAATGAGCTAGCCTGCGGCGCCTCGAACCAGGCGCCATGCCAATCGAACTTCGAGAATCGCGCGCCCGGACGTTTCACGGTACCAAACGCCGGATTTTCCACCTACTCGAAGAGATGGGGACGTCGGGCGACCAGATCTGGCCCTTCGCGTCGCAGCCGTTCATGCGCTCCCCCGGCCCGCTCGTTCCGGACCGGACCGAGGAGTGGCATCTGGGCATCCACGCAATACTCGCCGAGGTCGTTCCGGAGGAGCGAATCGTGTGGCGGATTCTCAATGACGGCGTCGACGGGACGCACGGATTCTATCTCAGCCCCGACGGCAAGCAGACCGTAGTCGAATATCGCATCGAAGGCACGCTGACCGACACCGACGGCCGCTTGTTGTGGCGGCGTCTGGAAGACTCATTCGAGCGCTCGACCGAAGCGCTCTTCGACAAAATCACGCGGGTCTTGAAGCGATGACTGCCACGCACGCGAAGAAAAAGCTCGCGCCGCCGGATGCGGTAGATTTCCTTGGGCTCGATGCGCTGCTTTCGGGCGAGGAACGGTTGGTGCGCGATACCGTCCGCACGTTTGTGCGCGAACGCGTGCTTCCCAATGTCGCGGAGTGGTTCGAAGAGGGGATTCTGCCGCGCGAGCTCGGGGCCGAACTCGGCAAGCTCGGCTTGCTCGGCATGCATTTGGAGGGCTACGAGTGTCCCGGAGCAAGCGCCGTCGCCTACGGGCTTGCGTGCATGGAGCTCGAGGCGGGCGACTCCGGAATTCGCAGCTTCGCGTCCGTGCAAGGATCGCTCGCGATGTTTGCGATTCATCATTGGGGCAGCGAAGAGCAGAAACGCGAGTGGCTGCCGCTGATGGCGCGCGGTCAAAAGATCGGCTGCTTCGGCCTCACCGAACCCGATTTCGGGAGCAACCCCGCGGGCATGCGCACCTTCGCCCGGCGCGACGGCACCGATTGGGTGCTGAACGGCACGAAGATGTGGATCACGAACGGGTCACTCGCCGACGTCGCTGTCGTGTGGGCCAACACCGATGACGGCATCCGGGGATTCGTGGTTCCGACCGCCACGCTGGGCTTCTCGGCGCATGACATCCATCGCAAGATCTCGCTGCGCGCGAGCATCACGAGCGAGCTGGTGCTGCAAGACGTTCGGCTGCCCGCGCACGCGCAGCTGCCGTTGGCGAGCGGCCTCGCCGGGCCGCTCGCGTGCTTGAACGAAGCGCGGTTCGGAATCATCTGGGGCTCGATGGGCGCCGCGCGCGCGTGCTATGAAACGGCGCTCGATTACGCGAA